>CANMSW010000073.1 GCA_947500275.1 Bacteriovoracaceae bacterium
ATCTCTCTACGAGGCGACCCGAGAAGTCGCCGCGGGAAACTTTGATCTCAAACTGAAACCCTCTTCTGCTGATGAGATCGGAGCCCTAACGGGCTCCTTTGAGGCAATGTCTCGAAAAATCGTCGGCCTAATTGACGAGAAAATGAAGCAGGTTCATCTCGAGCAGGAGGTCCAGATCGCATCGACGATTCAGCAGACTTTGTTTCCGCCCCCCCAGTTTACGGATGAGTTCGTTCGGATCGAAAGTTACTACAAGTCAGCTGCGCAGTGCGGGGGCGACTGGTGGAGCCACTTCCGTGTCGGCGACAAAGTTTGCGTGATGATCGCAGATGCCACGGGTCACGGAATGCCAAGCGCACTGATCACCGCGGCTGCACGGAGCTGCTTCAGTGTTCTGAACAAGCTTGCCCAAGACAACCCGAATTTTAGTTATTCTCCGGTAGAGATGCTCTCCTTCGCTAATCGCGTCATCCACGAGGCCGCGCACGGGAAGATCATGATGACTTTCTTTGTCGCGACCCTCGACTTTTCGAAAGGGAAGCTCGTTTATTCGAGTGCAGGACATAACCCTCCCTGGCTGTTTAAGAAGGGGAGCCAGAAGTGGACGATGAAGAGCCTCACCGCCGTAGGCCAACGACTCGGTGAGACCCCCGACAATACTGCTTACGAAGAACATGAACTTGACCTGGCCGAGGGTGATATCCTCTTTCTTTATACGGATGGCCTGACCGAAGGTAAAAACCTTGCCGGTGAGATGTATGGCAAGAAGCGGGTGAAGAAGATCATGGAAGAAGCCGTTCAACAGGGTCCGTATGAATCCATCCAGCGAGTGACCCGTGAGTTCATGAATCACAATGGTGAGAAGCCGCTCGATGACGATGTGACCTTGGCTGTGATCGAAATGTATCCGAACGGGAGGGCACGAGCGGAAGACTCGATCGCGCAGTTCAGTTCTGGAGTGGATCAAGTTCAAACGGAGACGGCGAGCGCGATCGACCAAGGGAATGCTGCGAACCCATTCACTCTGCAGGCACCGTCCTTGAGTGAGGGAGATCGCTCATGAGCTCTCAAGCGAAAGCCGCCCCAGCAACCACTGCCTCTCGTGGAAGATTTAAGACTTCGGAGTGGGTCTTGCTCGCTCTTTCGCTCGCAGTGACAACGGGCGCAGCGCTGATCTATAGCACCGGCTATCCGATCCGAAACTGGCTGTTCGGTCTCGAGTCGGATCAGGTCGATCGCCCGATCGGCAAAGTGGGGGCCGCCGGTGGAACGCTTCGGCGACAACTCAGAAGGAACCCGGAGTTCAAAGCAATCCCCCCCGAGGAGACGCTTTATAATCGGGACACGGTCGTTACGGGCCCGGACTCAACCGCCACGCTCGAAATTAGCGATGCGGGATCGATCGAGCTTGGACCTAACACGATGGTGAGGCTTGTATTCGCAGAACAGACAAGCATCGGAGGGGCGAGCCGAGCCCCTGTGGTGGATGTTATTCAAGGAAGTGTAACGGGTCGCGCACAAGCGGCGCCCCTTTTGCTCCGCAATAAGGGGACGATCAAGCGGATCGAGCGGAACTCAGATGAAAAGGTAACCGCACCAAAGCCCGAGCCCGTGAAGAAGGTCGCACGCGTCGAGCTTCCGCCGATGCCGTCGATTGCATCTCTTCCGCCACCCGCCTCTCTCCCCGCCGCTCCTCCGATTGCGGCACCTGAAGTTGCGGCGCCCCCGGTCGCTCCAGTGATATCAAACGCTCCGATCAAAGTGACGCGAACCCTTGCGGCGACCTATGAGCCGAGCGCGAGTGCGAACGCTCCAGTCATTCCACTGGACCTCGCCTGGTCAGGTGGAAATCCGAGCGCCCCCCTGCGACTTGAAATTCTCAAAGAGGGTTCCAATGAGCCCATCCAAAGCCAACTTGTCCAAGCGGGAGGAGACGGAAAATCGTCGTGGCAGGGTGAAATCAATCAAGCGGGGGCCTTCTCCTGGAGGCTCGTCCGAGAAGACGGATCTCCAGCTCTCTCCGATCAGGGGAGCCCTGTTCAGGGGCAATTCGCGATCAAGCCGGAGTGGAAAAAACTCTCTCCGCTCAAGCCCCTCGTCGGCGGCCAGGAAAAAGACAACAACGACTTCGAGGGG
The DNA here is from genome assembly GCA_947500275.1 of Bacteriovoracaceae bacterium. GTDB lineage: Bacteria > Bdellovibrionota > UBA1018 > UBA1018 > UBA1018 > CANMSW01. The sequence goes on from CANMSW010000073.1 coordinate 2,137, forward strand.
GGTAGCCTGAAGCGCAGTCCGGCGATTACGTTTCGCTGGAAATCACTCGTGCCTCAAGAGCTCGCTGTTTTGATTAATCAGACCCGCATTCGGGTGTGGGATGCGGCCAACCCAAAAAATCTGCTGATGGACCAAAAACTCAAAGGGACCGAGGTCGAGTTTTCTAAGGACCGGCTTTACCTTGGAAAGCTGGTCTGGCAAGCCTCGGCACCCACAAGCGATGGCTTCGTCGCGACAACCGGGCCTCAAGAGTTTCAGGTGAAATTCAACCCACCCAACATGGTGGAACCCGCACAAGAGGCGATTTTTTCACGCTCAAAGATGAGCCGGAGTTCAGACGGATCAGTCCTCTTGACCTGGAAGAAAACGCTCTTCACCGACAACTACGAAGTTGAAGTCGCCGAGGATGAAAACTTCTCAAAAGTAATCTGGAAAGCCAGACCCAAGGAAAACTACGCCCTTTTCAGGTCGGGAAAAAACCAATCCTTTTGGTGGCGGGTCAAGAGCTCGAACGCTACAGGCTCGAGCTCTTTCAATGCGGGTCGAAAATTTAGCCTTGCGCCGTAAGGGTCTTAGAGACCCCAAGCGAGAGGTCGAACTCAGCCCGGGATTTGAGGAGGTTTCTTGTGATCATCGTCGAGCCCCTTACCCTCGAGCCCCCGCTTGAACGCGCCCATCCCCTTGCCAAGGGCCCACCCCAGCTCAGGCAACTTCCGGTGACCAAATAGCAGAACCACAACGCCCAACACAATCAAGTGACCTAAGCTTAAGCCAAACATAACGGGTTACCTCAGCTACCACTTTTTCACCTTTTTGAGCTCGACGGCAAGCCCGGATTAAGGGGTTCGCTTACGAGCCGCCTAGCCCTATCCGAGTCCAGTGTTCTGGTTGATTTCACGTGCTGACAATCGACTCCAATCCGAGTTAAAGCCCCCTCATGGCCGCCAAGGAATTTCAGTGTGAAGTGAAGAGTTTCAAAATGATCACGCCCTCGGTTTTCGAGCTGGGTTTCGAAACTTCCGAGCCCGTCGAGTTCGAAGCGGGTCAGTTTTTCAGCATAGTCATTCCAGGGGCTGGCCCCAAAGGCCGAGACCTCCGCAGAGCCTATTCGATCGCCTCGCCTCCGGAAAAACGCCCGATCGAACTTTGCGTGAAACTCGTTGAAGAGGGTCCAGGGACCAACTTCCTGATCAAGCTGCGCCCGGGAGATCGTTTCCGCGCCTTCGCATCCTATGGTGATTTCACGTACGAGCCTAAACCAGGCCGTGCCGCGTGCTTTATTGCGACGGGTACGGGTATCGCGCCATTCCGCTCGATGGTTTTCTCAAAAGAATTTCAAGAGGCCCTTCCACTCCAAAGCTTCTGCCTCCTTGGGGTCCGAGAAGAAGAAGAGGTGATTTACACGGAAGAGTTCCAGACCGTGAAAGGCCTCACCTGGGTTCCGACCGTTTCTCGACCAAACCCCTCCGGAAGCTGGACGGGATTTAAGGGCCGCGTAACCGATTGGCTTCGCACTCAGGGTGACTCATTCCCTTGGAAAGAAACCGAGTACTACCTTTGCGGTAATGGCGCGATGATTGACGAAACGAAGGCTCTTTTGGCTGAAAAAGGGGTCGAGAAAACGTCCATCCACCAGGAAGTTTATTACAAAACCCCGAAAGACGCGGCTGCAGCCAAAACTGCGGAAGCAGCACCCCAGCACTAAGCGCTTAACCGTCAACGCCCTGAACCATCCACCTCACGCTCCAGTAAACCCAAGTCAGGAGCAGCAGGAAGAGGGCAAGGGTCATGATCCAAACACCAAAGACACTGCTGTTGGTTGGGAAAAGGGCATAACCGCTTCGAAATACGACGTGCCCGGGGGATCCATCAAGGACGGCCCGTAATTTTGCTGCGACCGTCGAGGCTTCGTTTTGAATCAGCGTGAGGCCCTTCTCTTGAGAAGCAGTCGAGGGATTCCCCCAATAGCCCTGCCGACGGGATTTCCACCAGTCCGTGAATCTCTTCATCCGCAGGTCGGCGCGCGGTAGACCCGAAAGGGCCTGATATTCTTTTCGAACGGCGCTTGGGTCGGAAGCGAGGAGACGCGAAGTATCCACTTCCCCCCCATTTTCAAGCGGGTCAGGCCAAAGAGGGGCGCGCCAAAGTTCACTTCTTTCAACGAGTGCCGAGCAAGCCGATACAAGTGTCGCGCGCGACGAGCCGACCCCCGGCACAGACTCGACCCACCTCCCCAGCCACCCCCGCCAACCCGAGGTCCTTGACCACAGAAACTTGCCGGCCTCTTCAATGACCGTCAGCTGCTGAGGGGAGCGTTCATCGGAAAAACAAACGAACCATCGAAACCCGAGACGATAGAGCCCCTGACACTGATCAACGAGGGCGTCCCGCAAGACATGACTTCGCACGTTGAGCGCGAGCAAGGAATTCGCAGTCGATACACAGAGAGGGAGGGGAGGGAGGAGGATGCACTCCACGCCAGACGATTGAGCCTCCACACGTAGCGCAGTTTCCTCCGCTAGCTTCCGAGCGGTGCGCAAGGGCGCGTCCACAGTGAGGTGGTCACCAAAATCAGCCAGGGGTCCGACACAAATAAAAAACACTGTCTTTTCCCTGGAAAGCGCGCGGATTTCGTTTGGCGTCAAATTTTGAAACTCACGGGGCATCGAGAACCTCCCGTTCCTGTCGCAACTCCGATAGACGTCCCACCGTCACCTTGTGCGCCGCTAAAAGAAGTCGATGGAGATTCCCACCACGGATGGCATCGGCTTGCTCTTGACTGATATATCCTGCAGCTTCTGCCTCGGAAATCCGGGAAAGACCGACAGTCTGATTATCCCCGACCAAGGGCCAATCGGAGCCGAAGAGAATGCGCTCAGAACCCATCCGCCTGACCGCTTCACCAATGACTTCGGTTGGCTGCCAGGAGGTGTCGACGAACAGATTTTCAAACTCTTCCCCGAGCTCGAGTGCAGCGGCAGGGTCATGCATGTTCATGTGCGCCAAAATAAAGGGCAGTCTTGGCCAATCCGCAAACCAACTGCGATAAAGCGCAGGATGACCTTGCTCGGGACTTCGATGAATCAAGTGCGCCTGCAAACAGCCCGTATGAAGGATGACTGGAATCGCCCACTCGGAAGCGATATCAATGAGCGACCGATAACGAGGGCTCTCTGCATTTTCGCCATCAGCAGCCGCATGAATTTTTAGCAGCAGCTTCCCCTCGGTTCGATCTATCGCTGCCCGGAACTCGGCTAGGGCTTCGTTCACCGAAAGCCCGCTCAATTTTCCAAAGTTGACCGCAGGCACAATCTGAGACGGAAAAGTTTCCGCAAGCGATAGGACCCGCTCGTTGGAAATCACCGGAGGGTGCGCAATCAAGACCGACGCAGCGATGCTATTCCGGTCCATGCTCTCCAACAGATCTTGCGAGGACCCCTCAATCAGGAGTCCCGCGCCGGGGAGAAGCGCCCCGAGCTCTTCAACTCCCAGTCGGACGGGAGGCGGGAAGTGCCTGAGGCCAGCATAAGCTCGATGGATGAGCCCCGTGATGGGGCGAGAAGCCTGGCGAAACCGACCTTTCCATGTGGCTAACTCCTCGCGTCCGACCCCAGTCAGCTCACTTGAGCGCTGAGCGACTTCTCCGATGGGGTCCGGGAAAACATGAGCATGGGCGTCCACAATACCGCTCCATTCGGGATCATAAACAGATCTGAGTTCGGACACAGGGGACCTCGATCGACTGGGTTTTTCGACTTTTTGATGCTGCAAGACAGGGACAAATGATTCTTTCAGCTTACCTGGACTGGAATCCTCCGACAATCCCTCGTGTTTCCTCTATTCAGTCTCTTTTCGGGTTCACAGAAGGGTGCTAGGCTCCTAATCAAACCCCATCTTTTTCGGGCAAGGAGTCTGACAGCAATGACCTCAAATGCGTCTCAAAACACTCAAGACCTCCACTCTATGGATCACATCGACGATGATCGTGACATCGTTGCGATGTGGTTAAAGTGGGATCCAAAACGGCTCATAGCAGGCGCCCTTGCTGGGCTTTTCGCCGGTTTATTGACGGCTGCGTTTGCAATGGCCTTCGCAAAAATCCTAGGGGCAGATCCACTCTTCCCAATCAAATTTGCAGCTCTTCCAATCTTGGGAGAACAAGCGCTTCGATTTGATAACTCCCTCGCTATCGTGGTTGGACTCGCGACTCACGAAACACTCTGTTTGGTTCTCGGGGTCGTCTATGCCCATTTCACTGGGATCAACGCACTTCCAGCACTCCTCGGTGCGGGCCTGATGTGGGGAACGTTTAGCTGGATCTTCATCTCCTGCCTCTTCGTCCAGGCATTCCGCGACATCGCAGCCCTCGAGCTGCCAAAACAAGTGTTCTTCCCAGTGAACCTTGTTTTCGGCTTAGCCTTGGCCTCGACGGGATTCTTCGACCGATTGGTCCGCGGGAAGAACTAAGCTCGTTCTATTCGTTTTTGTCTTTTTGAAATCGGGGAATGCAGACGATGAACTCGCTGCCTTCCCCGATTTTACTTTTAGCCTCTAAGCTTCCGCCCATCGCACGTGTGATTTCCCGGCAGACGTAAAGACCAAGCCCGCTGCCTTTTTCGGTCGCAGCGAAGTCCGTGCGGTAAAATCCCTCAAAAATGCGCGCCAATGCGTCTTCCGAAATTCCTCGGCCCTGGTCGCGAACTCGAATCACGCAGCAACCTTCCGAATGACCGCTGCAGCAGTCCTCCCGCAGTTCTACGAAGACATCGACGGGTCGTCTTGCCCCGTATTTCCATGCGTTCGAGAGCAGATTTCCTACCACCTGTTCGATCCGAAACGGATCCCATTGCCCATGAATGGCGTCCACGGCCGGGTGAAACGAACATGTCGTGCCCCGGAGCTCAAAAAGCCGATCATACCTGGCGACCACGGACCGCAGGGTGCTCACGATTTCAACGTCATGCTGCTGGAGAGTAAACCGTCCAGCACAGAACTGCGACGCGGCTGCGAGGTCCTCCAGGTGACCCGTGATCCGGTTCATCTCACTTTCCATATCGGTGATCAGCTGATTCGAATCCCCATGGGTGCTCGCACCCTCGTCCTTTGAACTTTTTTCTATCAGGCGCCCTAGAAGATGCAGCTGCAGGCGGAGGGAAGTCAGGGGGTTTCTCACTTCGTGAACCGCAGACCCTGTCGCCTGGCCGAGCGCACGAAGACCTGAAGCCATCCGCTCTTTTTCGGCCAGCTGATCAAATCGATCCGCTAAAAATCGCAGTGTGAAGTCGAGCTCCATCCGACAATCCCTCAGCGATGAGTGGAACCGAATGTAGGAGGGCCCATTAGCGATCACAAGCACGCCCCAGCGAGAGTTTTGAGATTCGATCGGAAGCTCGTAGTCGCTGAGGCTATCGAGAACGTGAATCGGTGAGCGGGAAAAAATGGGTGTTCCGCGAGAAAAGAGCCGAAACCGTACATCCCGCGACCTCAGAATCGGATGAACGTTCTTCACGAGTTGAGCAAGGTCGGACTCCAGGGCTTGTTTCAAAGTTCCCGAGCCCGAAGCATCACACCAGCTCCACAGAGCCTGAGTGATATTCGCATGAATAAAGGCCTCGCTCGCTTGGCCCTGGTGGGGACTAGAAACGAAACCCTTCTGAGGAGGCAACTTCTGGACATTCAATACGCCCAAACCCATGGGGCGTAGAGTTTCCTGAGCGTGGGGGGACATCGTTCAGAATCTCCGGTCAAAGATGAAAAAATCGTGATGGTGGCCCAGCCTAGGCCCTGGAAAGACACCGAGCCTTTTAGCCCAGCCGCTCCCTTTTGAAATAAAAATCGGAGAAGTTCAGATCTTCTTCACAATTTTTGGACGTTTTGCACTTGCCCGCTCAATCACGGCAGTCGTGCTTCGACCCTTAAGAAAGGGAAGAATCCGAACACGCCCGCCGTGTTCGAGCACCCACTCGGCTCCGACGACCTGATCGGCGCGGTAGTCCCCACCTTTAACAAGAACCTGGGGAGTGAGCTTTTGAGTCAACTTCAATGGGGTGTCTTCCTGAAAAAAGATCACAAAGTCGACACACTCGAGTGCCCCGAGGACGCGCATCCTGTCATCGAGGCGGTTCAAGGGGCGCGTAGGACCCTTAAGTCTTCTCACCGAGTCATCCGAGTTCACGGCAACAACAAGCAGGTCGCCCAGGCGCCTGGCGCGCTCCAGATAATCGACATGTCCTGCGTGAAGAAGATCAAAGCAACCATTGGTCAAGACGACCTTGAGGGAGCGTGATTTTGAGCGACGAAGGGAAAGCTCACGGATCAAGGCCTGGAGCGAGCGAATCTTCGATTTCGCTCTCCGCGGCTTTTGCGCAATCGCCTTCTCCTTCGACTTCGTCACAGTCGAGCAACCTCAATGGGCTGAGAGTCCACAAAATGGTCGTGCCAACAGCGCTTGCGGCGGTCGAACAACGACCACACGATACCGAGGCCGAAAAACAGGGCGCTGGGCACAAAAAAGAACGCGCGGAGAAACGCTGCGGACCGCGTTCCCTGAAGTTTTAGTCCAAACGCCCTTTTCCCAAACGTGTTCATGAACGTCACTTCAGTCACCAACAATAAAAGCCAATGCACCCCGAGTCCAATCGCGGCTAAAACTTCAAGTGATATAGGTTCAAGAACCCGAGCAAGGCCGTTCGGATCCCAAGCCTGCCAAGCGAACAGGAGTCCGAGGAAAACGCTCAAATGGATCAAAGTATCAAAAGCAAAAGCGAAAAGTCGCTTCAGCAAGTAGATGAACCCGGGCCGTTCCTCGACAATGATGGCCTCCGCACGAGGTGCCACTTCTTTCTTCGTCACCACGGGCTGTGATGTCTGCCGCTGTAGGTTTGGCCTTGCTTGGGTCTGAACCCCTAAGGCGGGTGCGACAGGAACTGAAATTCGCGCAGAAGGAGAGTCGGTCGTGCGAGCCATCAAAGGTGGCAGGGCGGTTGCAAAACTCGGGCGCCCAGCCGCGACAGCACCCACTCCTGATGTAGGGGTCACAAGCGTTCCACTGACGGATGCAAAATCTTGAGGCGCTTGGGCTGTCCCCACATGCGTGCGCGAGACAGGCGCATAGGGCAGACCGTCACTGAAAGGATGAAATCCCAAGCCATCAGTCACCGGGGTGAAGCTCAACGGCAACTCCCCAGCTTGAACCGGTGGACGAGGAGGCATGGACCGTTTGGATTCGCGCGACTTTTCCATAGACCCCATTTCCTTTCCTCAGAGAATCAATGTCAAGGGAGTCCGCCGTTTCGGCCGACAAACGTTAGCTTGAGCCAATCATCTGAGCATCACGAAACGAAGAAACCACCGCAAGCGACTGAAGTGCGGCCGTCTCGGCTCGAAGTACTCGGTCCGAGCCCAAGCTTAATCGGATCGCGCCGGCCCGAAGCCAATCGTCCCTCTCACGGGCACTCCATCCGCCC
>CANMSW010000074.1 GCA_947500275.1 Bacteriovoracaceae bacterium
CCGAAGCCTTACGTTCTCGTTTTGTACGATCTCTCAGTGCGGAAGGCGCTGATGGGCTGCTGCGGCGATCTGCTGGCCCATTGAGTGAGCGAATTCCATCAGAGTCAGTCTTTGAGTTGGTGAGGAAGGTCGACTTTTCGAATATTGAAGAGGGCCTTGTCACTCTCGGTGGAAAGGTGAGAAATCGGTTTGGGATTGAGTTAACGACCGAGCAACTGCGCGATCTCCGTGATTATGCTCAGTCGGTCGACGCGTTCTCCGTAGGTCTACTGATTCCTGAGCGGATATCGAATGACTTGTCACCAGCGGCGCACGGGATCGTCAGCGCAGACTTCGCAGGTCAGGGCGGAAGGAATTTGGCTGAGACTGCGGAAGCTCTCGCCCGAAGTTTACCGGGTGATGTCCATTCAGATATTTCTGGAGTCATAACAGAAGCGCGTCAGGCAGAAATTCGTGCGACTCAACTGATGCGGCGCTTGAATGACGACTTCCGGGATGCGCTTGCTCGAACGGTGGGGCGTGATGCCGTGCGCAGGCTAACGTTTAGCGGCGATGATGGTATTTTCCTCCCGGAAGCGGAATGGACACACGCAGATCGCGTAGCGCTGACCAGGAACCTTGCAGAGGCCTCGCCATCGCCATCGAGCTTCAGACTTACTTGGGTTCCAACAGTTTATGGCGATGGTGCTGTGATTCCATCGGAGATCCGTTCAGGTTTAGTCTATCAGGCGGAGACGGTGGAAAAGTCCATTCGATCTGCGTTAGAAGCCCGTGTTCCGCGCGAGCAGCTCAGCCAAACATTGATTTTAGTCGAGTATTTACCCGACGCAACAGGTGGAGGAAGTTACCGCCTCATCCTCTCCTCGAGTGAGTCGGGGAGTCTTCGCAGTGCAGCTGCTCGGGAGTCTCTGGTTGACGCGGCTGAACAGGAACTTGAAAGACATGTTCGTTCCGACGCGTCAGGTAGGGTTCGTGCAGACGGTGTCGAATATGCTAGCCCACGGCGTGAGGTTCGTCCCGGAGTACGGGAGGGCGGACGCCTCGAACAGTTCTATTCTCGGGAGCGAGTCCTTCGTTCTGCATCGAGATGGAAAAAAATGCCTGTGGCTTACCAGCCCTTTTCTCGTTTAATTTAAGATAAGCCTCCAAAGATTTACATCAGACCTTCGTCATTATTCATCCCCGGAGATCGACAGCATGACTCACTCAATTCCTTCCTTGGTTATTTCTAAGAAGAAGAATGCCACCCAGAGTATCGTTTCGGATTCAATGACTCCAGGTGCAGGGCGCCCGGAGGAATATGCCCTTTCGAACGGGATTCCCGTCGTATTTCAGAATACACCAGGGATGGTGTCTGCGATCTACTGGTGGGTCAGAACAGGAAGTGCGGACGAGTCCCCAGCCGAGGCCGGATTTGCCCATTTTCTGGAGCACATGCTTTTTAAGGACGCTGCTGCGAAAGAGACGGGTCAAGCTTCCACGGGTCAGACTGCGCGTGAGATTGAATCGTTGGGTGGCGATATTAATGCATACACCTCATTCGATCAAACCGTATATCATGTTACCTGTGCCGCCCATCAATGGGAGCGGGTAGTCGACGTTTTTGGCCGGATGGCCAAACCACAGCGCTTTCTCAAAGAAGATTTCGAGCGAGAGCGAGAAGTGATTCTAGAAGAACTTCGCAAGAACGAAGATTCGCCAGGTCGCCAACTCTTTCAGTCGCTCTTCACTCAAACGTTCAAGGAGCACCCTTATGGTCGCCCTGTGATCGGATACGTGAAGACTTTGAAGAAAGCGACGGTCGGAACTCTCGAGCAGTTCTACCGGAAGAACTATGTTCCCGAGAACATGGGTCTGATCTTGGTAGGGCCGTACGATGAAAAGCGTAAGGCGTCGCTGCTTAAGCAGCTGGAGAAGTATTTTGGCGCTAAAACGATGAAGAAGGCGCCTGTTCGGAAATTCCCTCGAAAAACTGAGAAGCTAGACCGTTCGTCCTTTCCGGCAATTAAATTGGGCTTTGATGTGAAGACGCCCACTTTGGCGTTCGCATTCCGGGCACCGGATCTACGTCATGCAGATGTTCCAGCGTTAGATATTGCATGCCAAGTATTGGCGACGGGGGAACTGTCCAGACTCTATCAAAAGCTCTTCTACGATAAGGCACTTGCGACCGAGGTGTCAGGTGGAATGTATGTGCCCTCAAATCCGGGGATGTGCTGGTTCCAGGCCGATGTCGAGGGGCTGGATAAGATCGAGCCTCTCGCTCAAGAAATCTTCTCTGAAATTAAACGGCTTCGAGATGAGGGTCCCAGTGAGGAAGAGTTGAGCCGAGTGATCGTGAATGCCGAGAGCGAGAAACTCTACGCAATGCAATCCGCTGACGGATTAGCAGGGAGAATCGGGTTTCTTAAGTATGTCATGGGTGATTTGAATTTTGATCGAGATTACCTGGAAGCACTGAAGAGCGTGGACGGACCTCGGATTCAAAAAGTCCTTCGTGATTGGTTTCGTGTGCAGCGAATGAGCCTAGTTCTTCTCCTGCCTAAAGCTGAGGAGAAGAAGTTCGATTTCTCTCCGGTGGCGAGACTTGCGGAAAAGATTTTAGGCCGTGGTGAAGTCACTCAGAAGTCCGTGGTTCACGAAAAAAAGAAGAAAATAGGCTCGAAGCTTCCTTCTTGGATTCCTTCAGATCCGATGACCTTCATTCATTCAAGTGGCATCAAGGTCGCTTATCAAGAACGTGGGAATTCGAATTGTTTTTCGATTCACGCAGCAGCGATGGGTGGGAGCCGGCTTGAGCTGCTTCAGCCGATTGAGTCACGGGAGAAAGACTGGGGTTCGAGCAACTTACTCGCTCAGACCTGGACGAAGGGAGCGTGCACAGACCGCGGCACGAAGGATTCTCGGGCTATTGCTAAAATAGTTGAGGGAAGTGCCGCTTCGTTTGAGGGGTTTGCTGGGAGAAATACAGTCGGCTTACAAATGACGGGTCTCCTGCGGGACTGGACGCCGCTTTCTTCCCTCATGGCCGAAGTGCTTGTTTCTCCTGCGTTCGAGACCACTGAAGTTGAGCACTCTCGACGCGTAACTGAAGATCACTTGAAGAGTCTCGAGGATCATTCATCGCAGCTCTGCACGAAGCTTTTCCTGGAAACTCTTTTTGAGAAGCATCCTTATGGTCAATTGACCTATGGTTCGCTCGCGAGTCTGAAGGAAATTACTCCGCAGAAGCTGAGATCTTTCCATCATCGTTGGATCAGACCTGATCAGCTCTCTATCGCGGTGGTTGGTCGTGTTCGGCGTGCGCAGCTTGATGGGCTGCTCGATCAGGTGGTTCGCGAGTTTGAAGGAGCAGAAAAAGCGGCGAAAGCCGCGGGTAAGAGCTGGATCTCAACTCCGTCGGGGCTTCTCACGCGAGTTGAGGATGAGTCCGATCTCAAAGCGCCGCGCTGGGTTGAAAAGCGTTTGGGGCGTGAACAGACTCATATTTTGGTGGGCGGCTTAGGCACGCGGGTCACCTCAGATGAGCGCTGGGCTCTTCGCGTCCTACAAAACATCTTAGGTGGGCAGAGCGGTCGTCTGTTTATTGAGCTCCGTGAGAAAAAGTCTCTGGCTTACACAGTTGCGCCGACGGGTATGGAAGGGATCGAAAGGGGTTGGGTAGGGACGTATATCGCTTGCTCGCCTTCGAAGAAAGACGAAGCCATAGCGGGCATCCGCAAAGTACTCGAGACGCTGGCTCAAAAGGGTCCAACCGTTTCTGAACTGAAGCGCGCCCGAGAGTTTTATTTAGGCCGTCGAGCCATTGATCAGCAGGGTGACGGAAGTACGGCAGCTTCGTTAGGTCTCGAACACCTCTATGGGATCACGCAAATCGGCGAGCGTCATGTGCTCGGTGCGATTGAGGGCGTGACAGGGAAGGCCGTTCAAGACTTCTGCCGGAAGTACTTGGTGGAGCAGCCTATGGTGACTTCCATCGTAGGATAAGCGGGTCTGGGTGAATCGTTGATGGTCCCCATATCTTTCTTTCTCGCTCGCTTCATCAGCGGGGATCATTGAAGGCACTCGGCCAGTGGTTTCGTGTGAAAGTTTTCGGGAGCCTGAGCTCGGTTATTTTTGCCGAGCTCGGGCTCTAAATGATTGGTGTATCGGGACAAATTCGGATCCCCGCCCCTTCAGGGAATCCGCGCGTTAAGTCTGCTTGGGCGGGAAGGTATGTCCACTCTGACACACGCCATTTGACTCTCTCGCTGATGGGCGTAACCTTATGGATAGGGGAGGTGAAGTCGTCGCATGGAGTCCAAACCGTCTCTCACTCTCGTTGCTCAGCCTCAGGAATTCTTTCGTGAATTGGTCACCGGTGCGATGGAACGTCGCCGAGTCGAGACCCGTCCTGAAACTGAGTTCTATCTCGTCAACCTGCTGAATCAGTTTATGACCACGGATCGCCTCTATGCGAGAAATTCTGATGGGCAAATGAAGGACGAGCCCCTGGCACTGCTTTGGAAAGACGCCATCGAAGAACCTCGACGTGAAAATCAACGAGCCGTTTTTCGTCAGGTGGGCGACGTCTCACTCTATATCGCAGGCTTTTTTCAAGAATCTCTGAGGCGCCGGCTTGTCGACGTCGACTACTACATTGAATTAGGTGGCCGCGCTTACCGAAACGTCGCTCATCGGGCCGACGAGTCGCTGCAGAGGACGATGTATCATGAGCTTGCGGAGAAATTTGCGTCGTTTGTTGATGTTTTAGCCGATGCAAGGGACCAAACGCGAGTGGGGCCAACGGAGTGCGAGACTGATCTCCTGCGCTGCTATGAGCTTTGGGTAAAAACGGGTAGCGAGCGTGCGGCCGAAAAGCTCCGCGCAGCGGGCATCATCCCCCATGCACTCGTGAAGAAAAACATTCAGTAATCGTGTCACTTGGGCTTCGAGAAAAGACTGACTTCGTAGAATCCGCGAAAGAGAGTTTTTTCGAGAGCAAATCCACCTGCTGTCAGAGCACTCTGCGTGTCGCGGCTGTAGTACCAACCGAGTCGCTTTGTGATGCCGTTTAAAAGTTGCGCCGGCTTTCCCCGGAAGAAGCTGTAGGAGTTCGAGACTAGGAGTTCTCCTCCGGGCTTTAGAACTCTATGAATCTCCGATACTGCGCGCTCCAAATCGGGCACCACGGTTAATACGTGTGCACAAATCACTCTGTCAAAATGGCCCGATGGAAACTGAAGATCGAGGGCCGATTGAAGGGAGACGCTTTTGATGTGCTTGAGAGCCAATTCCGCGCATTTATCCTGCGTAGATTTCACCATGACCGGGGAATAGTCGATGAGGTGGTATTCGTTTTTATCGGAGTACTTTTGGGCGAGGTGACCTTTCCCACACCCCACCTCTAGCACTCGAAGTCCGCTCCAGTGGTGGGACTCGGCACTAATGCGCTTGTAGGAGTTTCGTTGTGCAATTGCCCAGGTGAAATCGTAAATCCAATAGTGGAGATCCCAGAATGACTCGGTTTTTTCACGAGCACTTTCAGAGTTCGGCCAGGCTTTTCCGTTTGAACTATTTTTCATGTGGCTTCCATTTTTATTCTATCGAAAGGCGAATAATTCGATCGCCGCGCTGGATTTTTTTTGCAAACTCTAATCCATCGATGACTTGGCCGAAAACAGTATATTGACCATCGAGCTGCGGCTGTGGCGAAAGAGTTATATAGAATTGACTGTCGCCGGAGTCCGGGTCTCCCCCTCTTGCGAGCCCGAGCGTGCCTTCGAGGTGGCGCCTCGAGTTAAACTCGGAGGCCAGAGTTTTGCCGCTTCCGCCTGCACCCGTTCCACTTGGATCCCCAGTCTGGATCGCGAAGCCGGGGACCACTCGATAGAAGATTTGTCCGTCGTAGAATCTTTGTCGGATGAGTTCGGCTATGCGGCGGGTTGTCTTCGGTGCGTCCTTCGAGAAAAACTTAATGCGAATCGTGCCCGAGTTGGTTTGGAGAGTCGCAGTGGCCTTGGAGAATCCGCGTTCATCCGGGGTGAAGCGCTCGTCCGTAAGTTCGTTGCCGGTTTCTATAGTGAGAGCGGCTTTTGATGAGTCAAGGAGGGAGTCCGGGTGGTCTGAGTCGGGCGGGTGAGTTTGAAACCAGGCTGCTCCTGCGAGAACTCCGGTGAGAGTGAGTCCTGCGATCAGAAAGACCCGATTACGATTGAGGGGTTGCATCGGTTTCGAGCTTAACGGTCTTTTGAAGATTTTTGAACCTGACTTCTTGAGGCGGTTCGCCCCTTTGGCGATTAAAGTTCAAGAATGGTGAGGCCGAAGTCTGACAAGAATTGACAAGGTGACTTCCCGCGGGGTTTTCTCAGCAACACATGGATCCTCGCGAGCTTTCAAAAAATGGTCCGACTCCTCGTCCGCCAGTGGGTGCGGCTGCCCGTTCCAGCGCATCGCCTTCGGGTGGGCAATCTGGATCTGACGATCCGAAATCAAGTCAGGGTCCCGCTGGGGCCTCAAAAAAGACTTCGGGCGTGCGTGAGGACTCGAAGACCATGGGTTTTTTTTCTCATGTCGATGAGCTGCGCGCTCGCGTGATGCGCTGCTTGTATGTCTTCATGGCGGGCTTCATTTTCTTTTTTTATTACTCCGAGCCCATCCTCGAGTTCTTGAGGCGGCCCTTGTTTAATGCTCTTCCCCCTGAGCAGCAGAAGCTCTATTTCACCAGTTTATTTGAGAACTTCCTCACGCACTTGAAGATCGCAGGGTACGCTTCCGCCTTTTTCCTTTCGCCCTACTTTTTCTATCAGATCTGGGGCTTTATCGCGCCAGGGCTTCTTCCGCGTGAGCGAAAGTACGCGGTCCCGTTCGTCGCTGCCGCGACCTTCTTTTTTATTGGGGGGGCCGCCTTTGCTTACGGAGTCCTATTCCCTGTTGGGTTTAAGTACTTTGTGACGTTCGGTGGGCCTTCCGACGTGCCTCTTCTGACGATTGATTCGTATTACGGTACGGCCTTGAAGCTCATGCTCTTGTTTGGGTTATCTTTTGAGCTTCCGGTTTTGGTAAGTTTGCTCGGTTTTCTCGGGGTTGTGAGCTCGAAGGTTCTCCAAGATCAGCGCCGGACAGCCATTATTGGGATCACCGTGATGGCCGCCCTCTTTGCACCGCCAGACGCGATGTCCATGATCCTGCTGGCCGTCCCGCTCGTGCTTCTCTATGAGGCTTCGATCTGGGTGGTCGTCCTTTTCGAGAGAAGCCGGTCAAAACAGGCTCAGTCCAGCGTGTCAGCGGCTGATCCGTCGTCTGGGGCGAGCGCCTAAGTCTAAAACCCGCTTGGTTTTTGGATGGCCGCTGTGTTATCCGCCCTCAATCGATCTGGATTCCTTGCTCGTCCTCTATTTTTACAGGTCACCTCGAAAGAGGGTCCTATGAATCTCCGGGCGGGCTTTTGGAAGGAAGGTTGTCTTCCTTTGGGTCATGTTGGCCTGAAGGGAAGCAAGCTTTCGGATCCATCAACCACAAGGCCTGCCGGATCTGAAGCCACCGAACAGTTCTTTGATTTCCTGATTCCATGGTGTTCCGTCAAAGCGCGGAACGACGAGTCGGGGGAGAAAAGGCCATGTCGGGGTAGAGGATTCAGGTAGGAAGGAGAAAAAAATGGCAGACGCCAATGCAGTTGCCGGAAAACTTCCCGGCTATGAAACCACAGTCATCACCCGTGGCGAGCTCATGGAAGATTCTTTGAAGAATCTCCAAGAACGTCTCGCTGCAGCTGTCAAAAACTTCGGTGGCGAAGTTGTTTTGACCGAAGACTGGGGCAGCCGTAAGCTTGCTTACACCATCCAAAAAGAAACCCGCGGCCGTTACACCTATCTCGTTTACACGGGCAAAGGTGAAGTCGTGGCTGAAATCGAGCGTAACCTTCGCATCAACGAACACGTTCTCCGCTTCTTGTCGGTGAATTTGGATAAAGAATTTGATGCTCCTGAATTCGTGAAGCGTCGTGGTGAGCTCCAAGCTGCTGCGAAAAAACGCGAAGAAGAGCGTGAAGCTCGCCGCGAAGAGCGCATGGCAGAGCGTCGTGGATGGTCGGACGATCGCCGCCCACGTCACTCGGCGCACGCTGGCGCAGACGATTCACGCGACGAAGCTTAATTGCCTCAGGGGCGATAAAGTTTCTTAATTCTGATTCAAAGATTCTGGAGAACTAAAAATGAGCAAAATGGACAGATCCGATCGTTCGGATACACGTGATTCTCGTGAAGGCCGCGATGGCGGCATGGACCGTGATGGTGAAGAGCGGGGAGGCCGCCGTGGAGGCGGATTCGGCCGTCGCAAAGTTTGCCGCTTCTGCGCTGACCTGGAATACGTCATGGACTACAAAGATTTCCGCATGATGCAGTCTTTTGTGACTGAGCATGGTCGCATTGTTCCTCGCCGGATCAGCGGGAACTGCGCAATGCACCAGCGCAAGTTGACCTCAGCTGTGAAGCGCGCCCGTAACTTGGCGCTTGTTGGCTTCGTCAGCAGCGGAAACTAATCGAGAGTTTGGTTTCTCAAGGCTCGCTCCACCGATCGGATGAACGATCGGTGAGCGAGCTTTTTTTTTGTAAGAACTGGCTGCCAAACGAAAGAAGTGGTTTTCTGAAGCCGAATGAAAAAATGGAAGTCTAGCAGTCAGATCCGGCACCTTTGGTTGAGAGCTACGCCTTTCTTTTTGAGCGCGGCCCTGTTCTTGAGTTTTCTTTTCTCGGTGTTTGCTCCCCTTCCGCTTTTGGTTGAGCGATATCAGGGCGCCCCTCTTTGGAAGCGTGTTCTAGAGACCTTCTTGAATCTGGGACTGGTCTTTCTTCTGGTAGGGGCGGACGGCACGGTCCTTTACCTGTGGTTGGTCTTGCCGGTAGCCTGGGTGCTGCCTTTGCTTTTGGAGCGCGTCCGAAAAGCGGAGACTGCAGCTCTTTTAACGCTACTTTGCATTTTGGGTCTCGGGCTGGCTGTACTGGTTGTGGAATCCCTCCAAGTCGGAAGTACCCCTTGGGACTACGTGAGACATGCAGTCGATGAGGGCCTCAGGCGTGTCCATGATTCAGTTCCCGCCGAACGGCGCGGTGAGCTCCTGGGCGACCTGAGTCTCGACGAGTGGATGCGGGGTCTTCGAAATGACCTCCCTTGGCGCATCGTAACTCTCTCGCTCCTTTGGGTTTTCGCGAATACGATGATTCTTCTCCGATGGAATCCCAGGCACTTGCGTGAACGCCTGGGTTTGGAGCCTCGTTTCTTTGCGACCTGGAAAGCCCCGGAGGCTTTGATTTGGCCCGTGATCGTCTTTGCTGGCATGTCCCTCCTTGGAAAAGGGGGGGTCGCTTCGGTCGGTACGAATGGATTATTCTGTCTGTTGGCCGTTTTTGGAATTCAAGGGCTCAGTATTTTGAGTTTTATGCTGGATCTGTGGAAGATCCATGGACCGATGAGGTCTTTGGCTTACGTTCTTGCACTCTTAGTCATGCTCCCTTTGGTTTTAGCTATCGGCTTTTTCGATACATGGTTTGACTTCAGGGCTCGACTGAGGCAGAGATGACAGCTCAATTTAAGATTTTGGCGAAGTGA
>CANMSW010000075.1 GCA_947500275.1 Bacteriovoracaceae bacterium
ACCGTTAGGTCTACTCATCCTAGTAGCAACTCTTTGCAGCTGTGCGAGTAGACCCTATCGCCCTTGCTCACAGGCGGGTGACCTCACGGGGCTCCCGCTTGTCCAGGGCGACTTCCGATGTAGCCAAAAGAAACTCAAAGACGGCTCCTGGGTCAACCACGGGCTCTTCCTTCAACTCCAACCCGACGGACTCACCCCTGCGCTCGAAGGCCAGTTCACAGATGGCGTTCGCTCAGGAAAGTGGATTCAGTACTCTTCCGAAGGAAAACCATTAGCTGAACTTTTTTTCGATGAAAGAGGAGTTCAGAAAATCGGGAGCCAAGCACCGTCCGCGGAGCCCGCCGTCAAAGTGAACCCAGACGCTCCGTCACAACCCAAGGTTCGCGAATGACCTCCTCGAAAGGGGACCCTACTCACCCCCGGGGTCTCCTTCGCCCGACTCTGGTCCTCATACTGGGGCTAGCACTCTTGTGCCGCTTAGCCTTGGCTCTTTTTCGGACAGACCTCGTCTGGCCCGATGAGCAATTTCAAACCCTGGAGCCAGCCAGCCGCTTAGTGTTCGGCTACGGTTTCAAGTCTTGGGAGTGGATCAAAGGATTTAGAACCTGGTTGCTTCCCCTGTTTTTTACTCCGCCGCTCGCTTTCGGGAAGCTCCTCGGAACCACGAGTGGACTGCCTATTTTTCAATTGACCCGCATCTACGCCGCACTCCTCGACACCCTCATGCTCGGATGTCTCGCAGTCTGGATGGCCGCTTTCAGATTCGCACCCGTCACACGATGGGGGGTCTTGGCTCTTGCGGCCTTCCTGCCTTCGCTTCAGCTTTGGGGCGTCACAACTCTTCAAGACCACCTGGCGGAAATCCTTCTTTCGTTCTCATTTACCTTGATCGTCCACTCGAAGTGGCAGGAGTCGAAGAAAGGAAAGTTCCTCTTAGGGCTCTCGTTAGGGATTCCGGGCTGGGTCAAAATCCAACTGGGCGTATTCTCGGTAGGCTTTGTCATCGCATGGATCGCTCGAGAGTGTCGGCAGCAAAAGTCGCTTAAGGCGGGGCTCAAGGCAGGACTTCCTTTTATCCTGGGGGGAATGTCATCCCTTTTGATTCTCGGCTGGGTTGACCTCGCCACGCTAGGTCACTTCGCCGGAAGCGTCCTGAACCAAATCACCCAAGGAGAGTCCATTTCTCGATTCTATGGAACAGGCCCTTGGTATCAATGGTTCGAAAAACTGGGCGAACTCACCGGCCTCACATTCTGGGCTCTCTTCCTGGGTGCTGCTTTTCTTCGAGCGCTGTTACGACCCCAAAGCACCCAACGAAGTCACGAAGCGCTCCTGCCCATGGTCTTTGGAATGGGCCTATTTCTTCTTTTTCACGCTCTCATTCCTCACAAAGAGACCCGCTTCCTCCTTCCCATGGTGCCGTTTTTCCTGGTCATTTTTGGCGCGCTTCTCGATCCGTGGGGAACCCACTTGGAGCAAGCCCTCTCAATCAGTCCACGTTTCCAGGGAAGCGTTCGTCGAAAGGGGCCTCAAGTTCTGATATCCCTTGGAATCGGACTTTTTGCGGGCTTCGGCTTTTTGATCGCCCTGCAGCGGCCCCTCTATTTGACCTCGGTCAACACGGCAGACCTCGAGGATCGAATCTCGTTAATCCGTCCGCGCCTCACCGACCCCCAGAAAGTTTGCGTCGTACTTGCGGGTCATAATTTTTCGTGGACTCACGGGGCGCTCATCCTAGGGGCAGAGGTCGACTATCTGGATATCGGTCTAAACGAGGTATCTTCGAAGCCCATCCCGGTCCATTGCCAGGTCGCCCTAGTTAGAAACAACAAGGCTACCCGGTTCGAGCAATATCACCCTCAGTTCGTTGCTGCCCAGAAAGGCGCCCAAGACTTCAGCCTTTATGTTCACCAAAGCTTGGTGAAATCCGAGTAGTCGGGCCATCAAGGTCCGAATCTCGCACCCTCGCCCAATTGCCGACACCCAAACTGCTTAAAATGGACTGTATGGTGGCCCCAATCTTGGAGACGAGCCGGTCCATGAACACACCCGCATTTCGCCCGTTTGAGCACCAAGTCCTGCGAAAAGTATCTCCGCGATTAAGGAAATCGAAGACGGAGTGGCTAGGAATCATTCCCTGCCGAATGAGGCTCGGGGGGCGTCTTTCCGACCTCGAACAAATTCAAATCGGTAGCCTTTGCATCATCACTACTGGAACAGAAACCCAAGTGGAGGTTAGCCCCAAGGAGCTCTTTCGAGCCGTTTTAGGCTCGAGATGTGATGGCTTCTATTTGGTTCACAACCATCCCTCCGGTAGCCTTATCCCTTCTGAAGAAGACCACGAACTCACCTGGAGAACCCACCAGTTAGCACAAGTTCTGGCTGTCCCCTTGCTCGGTCACTGGATCGTCTCCGAAAAAGGGAACGGCTGGGTTGATACCGAATCCAAGCTGGACGTCGATATCGCGTATGAAGACGAGCGGCTGATCGCTCATGAACCGACGGAATTGACGCATTCCGCGATTGCGACTGGAACTGGGCCCACTTCACTGCTACAGGCGCAATGGCATGGAAAACCGAGAAGCTCCCGTGACCCAGAATTCTAATCAAGCAGCCGTTGAGATCCCTACTTGTCCCAAGTGTGAGAAGAGACTGGAGCTCTGTTTTTGCGCTGAGCTCCCGGAGCCATCAAAGACTAAACTCGATATCTTGATCCTCCAACATCCCCAGGAACCCGACACCGAACTCGGTTCTGCACGCCTTGCCCAGATCCAGCTTTCAAAGGCCCGCCTGAACGTAGGTCTGTCCTGGCCAAATCTCACTCGGGCTTGGCAAGGAAAAGAGCGGGAAGAAATTCCCGCCCTCCAACCCAAAGACTGGGTGTGTATCTACTTGGGAAATGCCGGAGATCTCAAAAAGAAGATCAATTTTCCGATTCAAGAAAGCATTCCAAAAGGCGGCGAGGAAATCATCTTCGTCGATAAAAAAGGAAACCCGCTTTACGACCAAGCGGAAGCTCGCGCTGGGATTAAAGGAATCATCCTTTTGGATGGAACCTGGAGCCAAGCTAAAACACTTTGGTGGCGAAATGCCTGGATGCTGAAATGTCGGCGTGCTGCTCTCTTGCCAAAATCCGCTTCGCTTTACGGAACCATGAGAAAAGAGCCTAGAAAAGAGTGCCTTTCTACTATCGAGTCGGTTGCGCTCGCTTTCGATTCACTCGGTGAAAAATCCGAAATCGGGAACCAACTCCGAAGCAGCTTCCGCAAGCTTCTACAAAAAGCACGGGACGACCGCCGCTTACGCAGTGATCGTCCCGAACAGAAAAAACAAGAAACTCAAAAAGACTAAACGAACCCGCAGCTCGAACTTATTTCTTCGGGCTGCCCGGTTGCTGCATTTTCTTCAGCATATCCATGGCAGCAGCCAACTTAGGGTCCGAAGGAGCTTTTTGAGCTTTCACACGAGTCCCCGTTCCACGAAGGAGCGGGTGATCGATCGACATCGGAGGACGGCGCCCGCCGCCCAAACCTGACATCATCGACTGCATTTGCGAAAGAGCCTCGTCCATATTTTTCGCGTTAGGGAACGCAGACTTCAGCATCTGTTCGCTTGCGCCTTTCAGCTTCAAGAAAATGAAAATGTTGACCCCGGTGAGGATCGCGACAGAAACCCAGCTAATGATAATCCAAGTCGACATAGTGGCGGCACCTTAACCTCAGAACTGGCTGGGATTCAATGCCCGAGCCAGCCCCTGACAAAGCTTCCGCTCACTTCACGTTCCAGAGCGGCACGGCGGGTAAATTTGGATCCCGCAGACGTCGAAGGGTGGCCTCACCCACACATTTCCGACAAAGACTGTCCGAGAAAACCACGGACGGGAGCGAGAGGCCCCCTTCGTCAAGGAAAATGGGCATGATCCACGAGGTGAGGAGCGACTGCAGTCGATCCTCAGATTTCTCCGCTAAGGATCTGAGTTCAATCGGAAACTGGACTCGAAGGCCCTTCTTAGCAAAGTAGGGCACTCGAAAGCCTAAGAACAAATCTTCGTCCCAGTTTGGCCTCGAGGTAAAACAGCTTCGAAGGCCCTCTTCGTTCAGCCCTTCAAACACGATCTCCCGAGGAATCGGGATCTCTGGAAAGAGCTCGCGAATACAGGATGGAGTTCCCCCTTCCTCGATCGGCTTGTCCTCGACACTCAAAACCCAGGCGGGATCATTTCCGCGGCGAAGTCGCCACTCTACTTCGAGCGGCTCCGTGATCGATTCCAAGCAAGCTAAAACCCTTTCGGCATCGGTCCCGGACCAGGCCTTCGCACTCCGCACGAAATCGTCGGGCTTCTTGCAATCTAGCGTTTCGAAATCAGCCTCGAGGACGGTTTTGTAGTCAGCGCCGCCGGGGGATGCTTGTGGGTCTGCCGAAGGGACCAAGGGCCTCCGATAACGGAGGGATTCGAAAAACAACTGTCTCACCCGATGGGTTTTACCCAGTGGGGAAGTCGATGAAGAAGGGGTCGAGCATGCATTCAGTGCGAGAAGGAGCGTAAATCCTAGGACTAATAAGCACGATCGCAAGCTTGGGTCCCGAAACATCCGCAGTTCCTTTTTCATACCCAAAATCTCTCATGCGATCGCTGCCGAGCTCAAGCTCCAGAAGGGAATCCTTCCGATCCTGACGTAGGCATAGCACTTGCTCATGCCCGCGCGAGGTTTCCGTTCGCCGCGCTTTCCGCGCTTCAATCGGAAATAGCCAAATCAACTAGGAGAAGGAGAGAGACTCATGTCCAACTTTTCGAATTTAGGATTTCGAACAATTCCAAAGGCATCCCTGTTCACTGCTTTCGCTCTGCTCGCAGTGGCAGGAGCCTCTTGTACTCAATCTCAACCAGCAGCCAAGAAGACAGAGTCTCTTACAGGAGGCCCTGTCCTTGTTCTTCCAAGTGAGCAGCAGGAATGGAAGCTTCACTGGAGCAGCGAATGCGCCGACGAAGTCGAGGAGTGCTTCGGTAAAAACGCATTCACAATCCGGAACAATGGTTCCTGGCTCGTGGGTCCGGCATCGACCGGGGAAACTTACTATGGCGACCTAGAGATCGTCTAGCGCAAGAACCTGGACCAACTCGTTCGGACAGCGGCTGATTCAATCACTTCTGACGAGACTTGTGCGGATGCAAGTGAACTGGCTGCGACGGCCGAGCCACAAGGGATCCGAAATGGTACTCTCACTTTGGAGTTCCGAGGAAACACTCAAGTTGTCGCTCTTAAGGATGGGAAGATCTGCTCCACCCTCTCCGGGGACTCGAGTAAACGGCTCGCTTCCCTTTTCATGGAGCAAATGGGGAAATATCATCCAACCGTATTTCCGGATGAATGTCTCACCCTATCAAGAGCGGTCGAAAACGCCTACGCGCCCCTCCAAGGTTGCCAACGCGACTCGGACTGCGCATGGCTTGACACCACGTATACCCCTGTCTTTGAGGGCGAGGTTCAATTCGTCATGACGGACTCGTGTACCAAACTTCGCCCTCTCGTCTCAGCGAACACTTCGCTGATGACCGAAAGTGCGATTGAGGGACTCCAAAACGCACGGGCAGAGCTCTATGATACGTGCGGAGCTTCGATGACACGCGTTAACTGCTTGGGAATCGCTGGATTCGAAAGCACGATGGCTCAACCTGTCTGCGATCTGGGCCGTTGCCGCGCACCCAGCATCGAGTTGAACTACTCTCACGCTCTCGTTCGATAGTCTTCCCACTCGAACGAACGCCTCTGAAAAACGGGCGGCCCCCCGCCTAAAAGAAAAGCCCGCCCGAGCCGGATGCTCGAGGCGGGCTTTTTGATTTTAAAAACCTACTCAAAAAGTGGGGGCACCCCACTTGCAATTTAGCCCCACTGAAAACTGGGGGAACCTATGAGCTCGCGACACAGACTTTCAAATCCATACCTTGTTCAACCCTTCACCGCATTAGCCTTACTGTTAGCATTCTCGTTAGGCGCCTGTGGTGAAACAAAGAGCGATGATCCTTCGCTCGAGAATTCCTCAGAAATCCCCTCGCCCTCCACGCCGGATGGGGCCTCCGCACCCGACCCAGCCTTAGAGTTCGTTGACTCGAGCGGATGGAAGGAGCTGATCGTGACGAGCGATTACGCCGAGATCAAATTCGATCCATCGGGGCACTGGACGATCAGTCGAAATAATTGCTGGGTAGCAGGATACGGCGCACTCTCACTCCAGGAATGGAACTCCCTTGCCCGGCCTCTTAATCAACTCCTACGCCCCGAAACGGGTCGACTCACTGATGAGCTCTGCTTTCCGGAAGGAGAGGGAACGAAAGCACTTAGCGGCACTGTAGAACTGATGCCCGCTAACGGCCCAAAAGTGACGGTTCTTTCACAACGGTATCCTTCAGAGATCTGCACCCTCTGGAATGAACGAAGCGCAGCCATATCGCTCAGAAAGGCCCTCGATCAGATCCTGCCACGCGCTTTCGCTGAGGACTGCACGCTCCCTGGACAATAATATATATCTATTCCTTGAACTAAGGACTTCGAACAGACAATTGAGCTTTAAGTCGAAGCGCTTCGACCGCTGCCGGTTGGATACCTGGATTACGGCTCGAATGGTTCACAACCTCCCACTTGGGTGGCAGTCCCACGAGAAAATCAGGATGAAACTCGACGGAATCGATGCCGAGTGCACGGTCGGTTTCCCAAAAACCGGCCATCACTTGCAGGGAACCATCTTCACCCCGCTGGCCTTCTAATCGGTAACGCAACTCAATGACCGAGATATGAGCTCCCACTTCATTCGGATCCCCAAAGAGTGGGTCGACACCCTTGAGCCAAGCATGGACGTGCATCACATGAGGGTTGTTAGGATCATCTTCGAGGGCCAATTCCGCTTGAAAAATCGGAGTATTCCAGACGGGGGTCCCTGGATCTTTATCCAAGATCACCGGTCTTCCTTGGTCCATCATTTCCGACAAAAGAAATCGATGCAGCGAAGCGGGATTCGGATCGCCCCACACACCTTCCCGGCCTCCACGATAAGGGGTACCAAAAATCCTCTTCCCTTCGGTGAGCTCCCAATCCTTCACAAGAATTGCTTTCTGCGCCCCAACGGAAAAACTCAGACCCGAGTCCATCTGAAGTCTCTTCGTCGGCTCAGACTCGTATAAAGAAGCGATTGCCCAAGCATCGCAAGAGCCTTCCCAGCTCAAAGCGCCCGGGTTTCCAGTCCAATCTGCACGCTCCCAGGCCGTCGCGCTCATTTGAGATCGCGACGAAGAGGGATTCATTCGAACCATCCACAGATCCCAGATCGACAAGGGCGACTGAGGACCCGAGAACAACCAATCACTTTTCGCAGGTAACCATGAGCCCGACCAAGGAACTATATCAGACTTACCCTCGAGCTCCCCTGACCAAACCTTGAGTTCTCCGTAGGACTCATAGACGTCATTGCCGACACCGAAACGGTGCTCCTGGGGTACCGCTTCAATTGAGTAAAGGGGCGCAGGCAACGACTCCCCGAGCGGTGCAGTCTCGACAGGAGAATCAATCCTCGCATCGTTGGGTAGCGGACTCCCGCATGCACTCCAAGAAAAGGCCATGATGAACAACCATCCTGAGAACCGCGCGTCGAGATGTTTCACTTACTCCCCCTTTCATAAAAAAAGGGTGCGAGGGGACCTCCCCTCACACCCAATCAACGAGGACCCAGTTTACTGACGAGTTTGTACGAGGCGAATTTTGGCATCCGCGCAGGTATCAAACACACGGTTGGTTTCGCGACGTTCGACCATTTTCGGATTCATTCCGCGTACGCCATCCAAAACCGATGCGCACCAGTCATGCACATCTCCCTTAACAGAGAGGATCTCTTCGCAGGTCACAGGACGTTCAACCGACACATGCTCCTCGTACTCTTGAAAGCGATGACAGCTGCCAGCTTTAGCTCCCATTTCGAACTCACGCGTCGACTGAGCCACGTAGAACTTGTCCGCGAACACCGCGCTGCTTACGCGACGCTCAAGAGGCAATGTCAACGCATTGGGCGGAGCAGCCATCCAGGTGAGGCGGTCGTCCGTGCACTGAACGCGGATGTTCTGCGGAGCACGTTGCACATCGAACTTTTCGGGTGTCGAGCAACGCTCTTTAAATTCATCCCATGCCACCACCGACGCTTGCGGTTGACCGGCACCTACCGGAGCTGGATCCCCTGCATGCGCGTTCGTCGAAAAATCCGTCAGAAAAACTAAACCGAGCAGAACAAAAGCAGAGATGCTCCAACAATCCCAATGGTTCCCTTGAGTCTTCTCACTCTTCGTCGTCATGATGCTCTCCTTCATCGAATTGGCATTCGCCATTTTGACGCGATCAACGCGCAAGAGATGTTCTGTTCTCTCAGCGCAC
Organism: Bacteriovoracaceae bacterium; assembly: GCA_947500275.1. Lineage (GTDB taxonomy): Bacteria > Bdellovibrionota > UBA1018 > UBA1018 > UBA1018 > CANMSW01. The sequence goes on from CANMSW010000075.1 coordinate 8,415, forward strand.
CGCCCGCGCGCGTTGCATCGGGCAGTGGCGCCGTGATGTGCAACAGGAGTGCCATCGATTTTTGACGCCTAATCGCCCTGATTGAACTCTGACGAGTGTCGCAAAGAAAAACGGGCTTAGTACCGGGCGAATCGCAATTCTATCTGCAGTTCGCACGATGCTAAGCCCGATATAGATACCGACAAAGATGACTAATATCAGTCCAGATTGTAACGCCTTCTTTTCCGCCAAAGAGTGCTCAAATTGATCCCTAAAATACTGGCGGCCTCTTCCAAGGTGCGCGCAGACGAGAGGACTTGCTGAATATGCTGGCGCTCTAAGTCTTCAAGACTGACGTCAGCGGGGGTTCGGTAATCCACGGGCACCCGACCTGCGTCAATCTCAACAAAGCCTCCACCCCCAGCCGCAGACATCAGGCCCGAAGCGATCGGAGCAAACGAACTCAAGCCAGGCATCTCACGTAGTTCTCGCTTCTCGCCCACTACCGCACCTTCCAGGACACGATCCGGAAGATCCTCTAAAGTTACGCGATCGGTCGAACAGAGGATCGCTGCCCTTTCTAATGCGTTTTTCAATTCCCGAATATTACCGGGCCAATTGTAGGACAGTATGACTTCACGGGCCTCGGGGTCCATTGGGCGCACGGGGCGCCCCGTGGTCAGAAAAGCACGGTGAAGAAGCTGCTCTGCCAATCGAGGTAAGTCCTCGCGACGCTGCCGCAAAGAAGGCATATGAAGATCAATCACGTTCAATCGAAAATACAGATCTTCGCGGAAACGGCCCTGGGCCACTTCGCGCTCAAGGTTCTTATTTGTCGCCGCGATAATGCGGACATCCACTTTGATAGTGCGCGTATCGCCCACACGCTCGAATTCGCGTTCTTGAAGGAAACGTAGGAGTTTCGTTTGAAGGGCGGGCGAAATTTCTCCAATCTCATCCAAGAAGACAGTCCCTGTGTCCGCGACTTGAAGGCGGCCCATCTTGTCCTTGACTGCCCCAGTGAAGGACCCCCGCACGTGCCCGAAGAGCTCACTTTCCAACAAGTTTTCCGAAAGCGTTGCACAGTTCACGACTGCAAAAGGACCCTTGCAACGAGGGCTCCCGTCAT
>CANMSW010000076.1 GCA_947500275.1 Bacteriovoracaceae bacterium
ACCGTTGTCGATGCATTACTGGGGCAGCGTCCTGAAGATGGATGTGCAGGTCACTCCTTTCTTCCAGAAGTCCTTCACTCTTAACGATCAAAATCGGACTCTCCACCATGACCTCTAGCCCTGTTCAAATCATCCGGAAGAAACGCGACGGTGAAGTCCTCACTTCCGGGGAGATCCAAGATTTCGTTCAAAGCCTGACGCGGGGAGATATCCCTGACTACCAAGTCTCCGCATTTTTGATGGCCACCTGGTTCAAAGGAATGAACCTCGAGGAAACGGCCGCACTGACTCGAGCCATGGTGGAAAGCGGTGACCAAGTCAGTCTGCAGAAGGTTCAAGGCCCTAAAGTGGATAAACACTCCACCGGCGGCGTCGGCGATAAAGTCACCCTCATCCTCGCCCCTCTTGCTGCCGCATGCGGCTTGAAAGTCCCATCAATGGCTGGCCGCGGGCTCGGACACACGGGCGGAACCATCGACAAGTTGGAAGCCATTCCCGGCTGGCAAGCTCGCCCATCCGTTGATGAGTTTATCAAAACTCTGCAGAAAGTCGGCTGCGCCATCATCAGCCAGAGCGAGCGCATCGCCCCGGCTGACCGCAAGCTCTACGCACTTCGTGACGTCACCTCGACCGTGGACTGCATTCCTCTCATCACGGCATCGATCCTTTCCAAAAAAATTGCGGAAGGAACCGAGGGATTGGTCCTCGATCTAAAAGTCGGATCGGGCGCATTCATGAAGTCCGTGACCCAAGCTCGCAAACTCGGAAAGACGATCCTGCAAGTCGCTAAACGCTCGGGCTTGAATTGCCGCGTGCTTCTGACTTCCATGGATCAACCCCTGGGAAATACTGCGGGAAACACGCTCGAAGTGCTGGAGTGCATTGATATCTTACGAGCGGGAAAAACGAAATCCGTCCTCCCACTTCTCGAGGATGCCCCCTGCGGCTCCACCGATCTGAAAGAGCTCACGCTTCAACTGTGTGCCCATATGCTCGAGCTCGGGGGCGTGACGAAATCTTTGGCGGAAGGCCGAAAGCTTGCCAAAGCGAAACTCGAAGACGGCTCAGCTTGGAAGAAGTTTGTCGAAATGATCGAAGCGCAAGGTGGAAAAGCCTCTGACCTGGAAGCCGCCCAAGAAAGATTGCCTCTTTCGGCCAAACGTTTTGTTGTTCGCGCGGAAAAGCGAGGAGTCCTGACCCGCTTTGATACCGAAGCCCTAGGCTGGGCATTAGTGGATCTCGGGGCAGGCCGCAAACAAGCAGCTGACCGGATCCAACCGGATGTAGGGATTGTGCTCCACCGCAAGCTAGGCTCACGTGTTGTTCCAGAAACGCCGATCTATACGGTTTTTTGCTCCGCAAAAATGACTCAGGCAGAACAAGACGCGATGACTCTTCAACTCCGCCGAACTTTCGAGATTTCCTCTGCAAGTAAGGCCATCCAGAAACTCGTCCTCGAAGTCTTATGAGCAGCCGGGCTCGTACTCTTTAACGGACGGTCTCGGAGTGATTACCCTTGCGAGGAAGATATCCAAAAGCCAGCCCGCGAGTCTCGCGAATGTGGCTTTGAAGAGATCCGTCTGCATTCACCACGCCCGAATCGGGAAAATCCGCCAAGTTCGATGCAACGACCGGTACTCGGAGATTCCGCGCTAAATTTCGGAATGAATAGATCGCGGAATTTGCGACCGTCCAAGCTGCGCTGACGATCATGGCATCCACCCCGACTCGGCGGTAAGCTTCCAAAGAAGGCGAATGATAAATATCAGCGCAAATCATTAAACCTAGCCGACCGAACGGCGTATCCACCACGGTCGTTCCAATGCCCGGCTGAAGAAAATTCCGCTCACTGCCAAACAGGTTCCGCTTCCGATAGACTCCCGCTAATTCTCCATCGGAATTCATCAGAACCGAAGAGTTATAAAAAACGCCGTCCGGCGCTCGCTCTGCCAAGTTGAATTGAACCCACATCCCCGTGCGCACTGCCAGATCACCAAAGAATAAAGTCGAAGGTCCCGGGATCGATTCCGCATACGGCGCGACTTCTTGAGGCGACTTAAACTGATCCTCGCCATCCGAAGTTTTCGGATACCCGGTCACGCCAAACTCCGGGGTGACCAATAACTCGGCCCCCGCCCCATGTGCTGTCTCGGCCCACTCCGCGAGCGCCCTTCGATTTTCTGTTTTATACTGCTCGGCCTGCGCCGGGGTTGCGGGGACCGGTGCGTATTCCGGATGGGTCCACTGCAAGACCGCGACTTTTGCGTACTGATTAATAGGATAATTGAGAGCAGGCGGCTCAATGATTTCTGATGCAAACGCAGCACCTAGAAAAACTTTGCACGCAACAACCCAGATTCCAATCCATCCTGCGACTGCCGGTCCACGCGTCCTTGCGATTGGCGACATTCCTCTATTGTACTGAAGTTTTTAGAAATGGCGATGGACAGTCGAATTTTCAAGGAATTGAGTCGGCGCAAAAAACGTCAACAACCCGACGGCTGAAAAGACTCAAATTCTAAGTTTTTAGAACTCGTAGAGTAACTTCAGGGTTCCTATAGTCTGCCCCGTACTCGAGGACTGCTTTTTACGATCTGCCGGATCAAGACTGCCGCTTCTCTTCAGCCTTTCCAGGCTCAGAATCACTTTCAGTCGTTCCACCGGTGTCCGTGCAGCAAGCCAAACTTTTGCGACACTCTGCTCATCTTGAAGAGGAAAATCGTCCGTCAATTCCTCCTGCGCGCTATCGAAACCTTGAATCGACGAATAAGTCTGATGAACAAAATCGAAGCCGAGTTCAAGCGGACCGACCTCAACCTGGGCTGCGCCATGAGCCGTCATTCCAAAGGCATAATAATAATGACGCAACTCCAAGACCGACTTCGCAGAGGAAAGATCACCTCCGAGCCTTTCATAATCCTCGACCGCAAAGGAGTGAACGGCTGCGAAATCTCCGAAGACATCCATGTTCAGCTTAATCTTGAAGCGCCCCGTAAAAACGATCACTTCCATCGAGGGCCCAAGGACGTTGACTACAGCCATCTCGTCGCTCTCGTTTGTCCCGAACTTTCGAATAGAGTGGCGATAACCGCTTGCGGGCCCAACGAGGAAGCTATATCCGCTGAGTCGCCCCCCCTCGTTCTGCCCGGACTCATCGACAATCTCCTGATGGTGATATCCAGCCCAGGCCGCTTGCACATAGAACTGAAGGATTTCGAGTTCACTCCCGCTCAGGGCAAGATCAAGACCTAAGCGAGTCGCAGTCGTATCCCAAAAAATCCGGGATTGATTCGACGCCCGCGCGTAGCCCGGTACGTTCGTCACGTCCCCTTGAAAGCCACTGAGGAAGGTGCCCGTAGCGGAACTCCTGCTTCCATCATCAACCTGGAACCCTGCACCGGCCCAAACATCAATCCGATGACCTATATCATCTGGAAAACCCCAGCTATCTAGCGACTTGGCGCGAGGCGGTTTATTCGAGTTAATCCAGTAATCCAGCGCGCCTGCTCCTCCAAAAATCGACAGGAAGACATCACGAACCCAGCCGCCCTTCGAGCGCGCGAAAAGCAGCTTCAACTGATGCATGGCTTCGCCAATAGCGGCACCCGCGATGGGCGTAAAAATCATGTCATTAATCGAAAGGACCTCGCGGTACTCTACAGTCATTTCCCAAACCGCTGAGGCCGCGAAAGCCATTAACAGAGACTCAAATGCGCTGAAGCCATTCGAGCGCGCAAACCCATAGTAAAACGAGCCAGCGACCGGATGACCGGGCGAATTCAGCCACATGGAATTCGTGTCGAATAGAATTCCTTGGGTCATTTTTTTTCGGAAGCCTTCCCAGTCAGGACTGTACTCCCAGTCTTCCGCGTTCAATTCTTTATTCCGGTAATACCAAAGCCCGCCGCCGCCGAGAGTAACTGCAATTTCGGTAATGGCCCGGATCCAACTCCGGTTCCGTCTACTCTCCGAAAGGAATTGCTCATAGGCGTGATCGAAGGTCATTGGCTCGCCGGTTGCCCGGTAGATATATTGCCCCGAGGGACTGAGCTCAATCTCCTTCGACTCACTGACGCCTCGTGCGAGTAAGAATTCCTTAAAATAGCGTTCATCCGAATCGAGTTCAAAAAATTGATTGAGGACCTTCTGAAGTGTCACTCGCTGCTTGAGGGGCGTAGCCCGATTCAGACTCCAATGAAGGACCTCAAAATCTAAACCTTCATGATTCCCGCGGGGATTCTCGACTGAGAACTGAAGGGCGCCCGCGAGGTCTTGTTGTCGGTAGGCGAACACGTACCGATACTGGTCGCGTGGCAACTCCCCCTGGATCTGCAGCCCGCTACTTGCCCCAAGTGTGGGGCGAACTCGACAATCCACTTGAGCAGGACTCTTTCGTGCGAGCCGAACCATCTGAATCAATTGTTCGCAGACTTCTTGGGGCTTCGACTTTTCCAAAAGGGTCGGATCGACTTCGATCAAGATAGCCTCTCGAGCGTGGGTCCCCGGACTCGCTTGTTGACTCGAGCTTGCCGATGAAGAGCCTCCTCCCGCACCGCTTGCAGACCTTCCAATTTCGAAACTCGATCGAGACTGAGCCAGGGATGGCCCCGCCCATACACGGGAAAAGGCCCCCACTGCCGCTATCGCGCAGAACAGGAGGCTTGGGACCCTAAAGGCATGGGTGACCCTCTTCCGGGTCCAAGTCGATCGAGTCCTCAAAGCGTTCTGTCCTTTCAAAAGGGTTCGGTGAGGGGCTTTCAAAATTTACCGCACCCCCTCTAGTACAAGGACAGTGCCGAACCTGGCGATTTCGGCCGAAATCGCTCCGTCCGCTCTGAAGGCTCACTTAACTGCTTGAAATAACTCGCGCCGAAGCAAGGCGCGCAGCAGGCGTCCCTTCCCGAATTTTCGGGCGCAAAGCCTGAGCCCTGAGCAGTTGCCTAAACTCTGAGCAGGGTGCGAGAGCGGAGCGCGGCTGCGAATCCCCGAAAAAAAGCATTTGAAAAACCCCTCCCGCCGAAGGCAGTGTCTACCTCCGCTCGAAATAGACACTCAAAGACAGAAGGGGCCGGGATGCGGACTTCTTTTGTTGGGCACTGATAAGGACTCAAAGCCAATGACTCCCCACGGGAACGCAGAAAAAGCCAACAGCTCGAACCAAAAGACGATCTACCAGAAGATCCGTGAAGCTGTGGACGCGATTCAGGCTCGGACAGCACTTAAACCAGAAATGGGCGTTATTTTGGGCTCAGGCCTAGGCGCGATTGCCGACCAACTGACCGACCCCGTGATTATCCCGTACACGGATATCCCACACTTTCACGGCACAAGCGTCGAAGGTCATGCCGGGAGAATGGTCATCGGTCGATTCCAAGGGGTACCTACGGTCGTTCTTCAGGGACGGTTCCACGTCTATGAAGGCTATGAAATGGAAGAGGTCGTTTTCCCGACCCGCACCGTGTGTGCGCTTGGCATTCATACCCTGGTCCTGACCAACGCCGCCGGTGGGATCAATCCCCGGTTCCGCGCGGGCGACCTGATGTTAATTGAAGACCACATCAACCTTTCAGGAAGTAATCCGCTAAAAGGGCCGAACCTGGCGCAGTTGGGACCACGCTTCCCGGATATGACGGAAGCTTACTCCCAAGATTGCATTAGAATTATGAAACAAGCGGCCGACGAACTCGGGATTGCCGTTCACCAAGGCGTTTACGCTGGAGTTCTGGGGCCGACGTACGAAACCCCCGCCGAAGTCCGCATGCTTCGAACCCTGGGCGGCGAAGCGGTTGGCATGTCGACCGTTCCAGAAACGATTGCCGCCGTTCACTTAGGAGTCCGCGTCGCCGGGATTAGCTTGATCTCGAACCTGGCCGCAGGAATGTCCCCAACCAAGCTCACGCACCAGGAAGTGATCGATAATTCGAAATTAGGGGCAACTAAAATGGCCCAACTTCTCGGGGCAGTGATTCCCAAACTGAAACACACACCTGGCGGGAGCAAGGAAGCATGACGAAAGCTCCTTCCTCATCCCCTCGCTTCGAAGAGCTTCGTCAACTGGCACTCGCCGCCCGAAAAAACGCCTATTGTCCCTATAGCGGCCATCAGGTGGGCGCCGCGATTTTGCTGGATGATGGAAGTGTCCACACCGGGTGTAACGTCGAGAATTCTTCTTACGGGGCGACCCTTTGCGCAGAACGGGTCGCCGTCCACGCGGCAGTCGCTCAAAAAGGGCCTAAAATTCGTGTGAAGGAAGTGGTCGTTGCCACGGACGCAACTCCGCCCTGGCCACCGTGTGGAATGTGCCGGCAAGTGGTCGCAGAGTTCCAGGATAACGCTGTCATTCATGCCGTGAACCCTCAGGGGCAAATTCAAACGTGGAAGTTCGAAGAACTTCTCCCCAACGCATTTACGCCTGAGTTTCTCTCGGCTGATTCCAAGTGATTTGCCGAGGTTGATCCATGTCTGCTCGCACAACCCTGAAAAAAGACATCCCTTCGAGCCTAACCTGGATCAAAAACGCGCGGATCTTCACCCAGGACGATCAGCGGCGGTTCCTGAAAGGCCATGTCCGGATCGTCGATGGCCGCATCGATCGGATCACATCGTCGGAGCCCACTCAGATCAAAAAGGGCACCGAAGTGATCGATGCCCGCGATCAGTACCTTTTTCCGGGCTTTATCCAGACCCATGTTCACCTTTGCCAAACCTTATTCCGAAACCAAGCGGACGACCTTGAGCTCCTCGATTGGCTGTCGAAACGCATTTGGCTCCTCGAAGCCGCCCACACCCCAGATACGCTTCACACGAGCGCTCTTCTTGGGATTCACGAGCTCCTGACCAGTGGAACAACCACCGTGCTCGACATGGGGACGGTTCGGCACACTGAGGCCATTCTTGAAGCGGTCCTAGCAACAGGAATTCGCGCGAGCGTCGGCAAGTGCTTGATGGATCACCCGGAATACACCCCGCCCGGGCTCCGAGAAAAAACGGATGCAGCCTTGAGAGAAGCCCTCGATCTTCACTCTCGATGGGATGGTTGCAATGAGGGGCAGCTTTCGATCTCGCTTGCGCCCCGGTTTGCCATTTCTTGCACCGAGAACCTCCTGCGCGAGGTCGCTAAGATATCAGCCGAACGCAACATCTTGGTTCACACCCATGCGAGCGAAAACCGGAAAGAGATTGAGCTGGTCCGGAAAATCACTGGGCGCGAGAATATCCAGTACTTCAAAGATCTAGGCCTCACGTCCGAGCGCCTCGTGCTTGCGCATGGCGTGTGGCTTTCGAAAAAAGAACGTAAAATCCTCGCGCAAAGCGGAACGCATATTACTCACTGTCCGAGCTCAAATCTCAAGCTCGCATCGGGAATCGCACCGATTCCTGAACTCCTTGCAATGGGCGTGAACGTCTGTCTGGGCGCCGACGGCGCTCCTTGCAACAACAGCCTCAACCAACTGGAAGAAATGCGACTGGCAGCCCTGATTCATAAGCCCGGACACGGGCCGAGAACCCTTCGGGCCCAAGAGGCCTTGGACCTCGGAACTCGCAACGGTGCTCGCGCCATGGGGATGTCCGATCAAATTGGCTCTATCGAGGTGGGGAAGAAGGCCGATCTCGTGCTCTTCGACCTGAATCGCCCTGAGAACCTAGTGATCGAGGACCGTGGTGCGGGACGCCTCCCCTCGCCCGAGGCTGTTGCCTCCTCCTTAGTCTATTCGACTCAGCCCCGGCACTTGCAGTGGACCCTCGTGGAGGGGGAACAAGTTCAGTCGAAAGGCGAGCTCAAGGCGATTTCGACCTCTAAATTGGTCGAACAGGCTCGAAAAGCACAGGCGAGCCTCCGGAAACGAGTGGATCTCCCTCGTCTCGTTTGACCTCAAGGTCTGGACCACGAAATTTGTCCAGACGGAGCGATCGAAATCCTTGACACTCCATTTCGATTAATGCAGTTTCTGGCGCCTATGTACGCAGTCATTGAAACAGGTGGAAAACAGTACCGCGTTCAGCCAGGCGACATCATCGAAGTTGAAAAACTCGAAGGTGACGTTGGCGGCGCGATGAAATTTGAAAACGTTCTCTTCGCTGCTAAAGCAACGGATGAGAACACCCAAATCTGGCTCGGCCGTCCTTACTTGAAGGGCGCAGTCGTAACGGGTGAAGTGGTTGGACAAGGCCGCGGCGAGAAAGTCCTCATCATCAAGATGAAGCGCCGCAAGCAGTACCGCCGCACCCAAGGCCATCGCCAATTTTTGACCCAGATCCTCGTGACTGGCGTTACCAATGGCGCAGGAGAGCAAGCTGCATTGTCGGATTCCGACAAAAAGGCAACTTTGGCTAAGTTCTCGACGAACTTGAAAGCCAAAGGCGCAGCAGCAACTCCGAAGACTTTGGGCTCCCGCAAGCGTTTGGCTGCAGCTAAAAAAGCTGCTCCAGCTTCCGAGACTAAAGCAGCAGCTCCTAAGAAAGCTGCAGCGAAGAAAGCTCCTGCTAAGAAAAAAGCAGAGTAATTTTTTGAAAATCGGGCTTTGGGAAGGCCGGCGTTGACGAAAAGAGTTCGTCACGATTCAATCCTTCCCAAAACAAAAGCCCAGGATGAACCTGGCTCCTCGTAAGAGGTTCCAATCATTTTTAACCCCTCGGGATATCCAATCGTTTCTAGATGGACCCCGTAGGGCAAGGGCCTCCGGAAAGCTTACAAAGCCAACGGGAGTCTCAATAAGCTCGGGTGTTGAGTCATGGCACATAAAAAAGCCGGTGGTAGTTCTAAAAACGGTCGCGATAGTAATCCTAAAATGCTCGGCGTGAAGCGCTACGGCGGCCAAGTCGTGAAAACGGGCGAAATCCTTGTTCGCCAACGTGGAACCAAGTTCCACGCTGGTAAGAACGTAGGCCTCGGCCGCGATTACACGATCTATGCTCTCGTTGACGGCGTCGTCACTTTCGAGCGCTTCGATCGTACCCGCAAGCAGATCTCGGTTTATCCAGCTGCTTAATTCGCGCTGATCGAATCATCTGACAGATCTAACGATCTCTCGCCTGATTCCACCTCAGGGAACTTGGGCATGCCCAAGTGGATAGAGAGCTCGCTGATCCAGACTGAGTACATCTTGAGCCTCCCAAGGAAACTTGGGGGGCTTTTTTTTGGATTTCAAACGTCATTTTAACAATGCTGTCCCGAGGGACACAGAGAGGCTCACAAAAGACACATTCAAAACCCCCAGAAAGCTCGTCATTCTAAGGACGGCTCTCCGCTACTCAACTGGGGTTAGAAAATGAAACCATCGATCACTTCGCGTAAGCACGCACTCTCTTTACTGATATCACTTCCCCTCATCACGACCCTTACTGCTTGCAGCATCGGGTCGGGACTCGGGGTAGGCACTCTCCCCAAATCCTAGTCAACGAGCGGATCAAGCCCTACTTCCTCGGATGG
>CANMSW010000077.1 GCA_947500275.1 Bacteriovoracaceae bacterium
GTCATCATTTCAGCCAAACCGAATGCCTTCGATTGGCTCGATTTGCGACGCCCTGCGGCTTGGATAGAGGCAAGCTGCCAGGACAATCAGGGTCGCAGCGACTGCAACCAGAAGGATCAGTATCGGATCGACCACGACGGGAAGAGTACGGTCGTAATAAATGTCAGGGAGCTGAATGAACTCCCACCGCTTGAGGACCCCACAAAGAAGTAAACCCAGCGCTGTACCGCTCCCCACCCCTATCACTCCGATGAAAATACCTTCAGCCACGAAAATAGCGGCCACTTCCCCCGTCCTCGCACCCATCGCCCGCAGGATCGAAATCTCTTTCTTCTTTTCCAGCACCATCAACGTCAACGTGGTTACAATATTGAACGACGCCACAACGACGATGAACGCTAGAATAATAAACATCGCCATGCGCTCGAGGCGCAGTGAACCAAAGAGACGTCCGTTCATTTCAATCCAATCTTGAACCCTAAATCCCGGTAAACTCTCTCGAACCCACGAACCCAGCTCAGGAGCGTTTTCAAAATTATTCAGAGTCAGTTCAAGACTCGATACTACTCCGGACTTCCTCAGGAACGAGCGGACTCCTGGCGCTCTTGTAAACGCCACTTGCAGCTCTTGCTCTGGAATTCCGGATTGATAAATACCTTCGATCACAAATCGCTTCATGCGGGGGACTGACGAGAGTGGCCCTTCCGTCTCTGTAGGCGAAATCAAAGTGGCTTGATCTCCTACTAGGAGGTGCATTTCATTCGCGAGCTCCTTACCGACATATAAGCCGGGTAACCGAATTTGCTCACCTGAGCCGGAAGGGTCAGGCACACGCAGAAGAAGGGGGTCTGCTGTCTCCACGATCTGAGACTTCATTCGCTCGAGGCGCTCATCCGTGACCCCCTTGATGACGACCCCACCTACTTTTCGGCCCGACTTCAGAATTGCTTCAGCCGAGACCACGGGCCAGAGAGCAACTAGCTCCTTACCCAGCCTTCTTTCAAGCTTCTCCACTTTATTGCGAAGATCTTCTGAATCGGGAATGTATCCCTGATCGAATCCCTCAAGACGAACAGTCGGCGTCACCAAAATATGCAAATCCGAAGTCATCAACCTCTTGCGAAGTTCCGACTCAAACCCCCCCATGACCGAAAGAACCACCACCATTGCGGTGACGCCGAGAGCGACCCCACCGATCGAAATCAGAGTGATGAGACTTAAGAATCGAGACTGTTTTTTGCCTCGTAGATAGCGAAACCCTACGCGAGCCGTCCAGGGGCTCCTCCAAAGGAAAGAAAAAGGATTCCCCTTTCTAACCAGGGAGGAGCCCGGGTGCTTCGACTGCGATTTTAGATCTGCGGAGAAATTCGACATCTAGCCCTTCAATCAAGCCTCATAAAACTTCCGCCCTTGCGCTGCCATGTTCACGAGAGCAGGGGCAGGCGCGAATCGAGGCCCCACTTGTTTCTCCAAAGCTCGCAAGCGATCCACAAGCCGCTGAGCCCCTAGCGTGTCAGCATACCTCAAGAGCCCCCCGCGAAACGGAGGGAATCCGGTGCCCATGATCATACCGAGGTCGACTTCCGCCGCAGATTGAACGACGCCCTCTTCCAAGCATCGCGCCGCCTCGTTGATCATCGGCAGAACGCAACGCTCTACAATCGATTCATCAGCAATCTTCCCTTGAACCGGCTCGACTCCGATCAATTTGTAGATCTCGGGATCCAGTCGCTTTACACGCCCATCTTTTCCCTCATAGACGTAAAGCCCTTTTCCGTTTTTCTTCCCGAGTCGTCCGGCCGCCACCACTTTACCCTGCCCAGGCGCAGGCGCCATTCTCTCTCCGAAGGCATCATGAAGAATATGAGCGACTTTCTCACCCACATCGACGCCAACTTCGTCGATCAACTCCATGGGGCCCATCGGCATCCCAAAAGTTTCCATCGCACGATCGAGCTCATCAATCGGTGCCCCCTCTGAAAGCATGTAAGTCGCTTCATTCAGGTAAGGCATCAAAAGACGATTCACCAGGAAGCCGGGGCTGTCTTTCACGACAATCGGAGTCTTTCCGATCCTCTTGCTAAACTGATATACGGTACTCACTGCCCGATCATCTGACTTTTCGCCTCGAATCACTTCGATCAACGGCATCTTCGCAACCGGATTAAAGAAGTGCATTCCAGCGAATCGCTCTGGTCGCTTAAATGCCTTCTGCATTTCCGATATAGAGAGCGAAGAGGTGTTTGACGCAACTACACACTGGTCAGAGATTTTAGTCTCGAGCTCTTGGAATACCGATTTCTTTATATCCATTTTCTCGATCACTGCTTCAATCACAAGATCTACGCCTCCGAAGCCTGAGTAATCGAGGATAGGCGCGATGTGATTTACCTTCTGAAGCTTTTGGCGCTGATTAATCCGTTTGCGCTTCAATTGCTTGTCAAAGATTCGAATCGCAGCAGTCATTCCCGCGGAAAGCGCAGCAGGTGTCAAATCCTTCATTCTGACCGTGATGTCCTTCTCCGCGAGGAGCTGAGCAATACCACCGCCCATAACGCCCGCGCCGAGGACCGCGGCCGAGTCAACCGATGTTGCGACGTCACCCAGTTGTTCGCCCACGCCTCTGGACTTCTTAACCGACTCAGTCAGGAAGAAGAGACCGACCAAGTTTCGGGAAACATCCGTGACTGCTAACTTACCGAAAGCGCTCGCTTCGCGCTGCATGGCGCGGTCACGCTGACTTCCATGTAAACGCGGCCCAAAGTAACCAGACGTATCACTGAGAACGTCGATCGCTTCGAGCGTCGCTGGGTAATGTCCCTTTGTTTTTGCGATCACTCCTTCACGCGCCTTTTTCAGCATGAAAGCGCGACCAAAGGGGGTCTTTTCGAGCAAACTACCTGCAGCACCACCCACGCCACCTAACTTAGGCTCTTTCGCGAGTCGCCGACCTTCTTTGAGCGACTTCAAATTCAATGCGACCCAACGAAGAGCGTTTTCCTCGAAATTTTCTTTCGGCAAACACGCTTCGATCAGCCCCGCCTTTGATGCTCGCTCGCCGTTGAGCTGCTTACTTGCCAAAATCATTTCAAGTGCCGTGGCTAAGCCGACTTTGCGAGGTAATCGAACGCACCCCCCCATACCTGGTACGAAGCCCAGCATCACTTCAGGCAATCCAATTTTGGTAGCAGGATCATTTGACGCAACTGTCGCGGTACAGGCGAGAGTCATTTCACATCCGCCTCCCAGAGCCGTACCGTTAACTGCTGCAACCGTAGGAACCTTTAAGTCTTCCCAGCGATCCAGGAGCTTCTGACCCAAGCGAGAAAGGCTCTCGGCTTCCTCAGCCGTTTTTGCGGACCGAATCAAATCAATGTCGGCACCAGCGACAAAGTTTCCAGCTTTTCCAGAAAATAGTACAAGCGCACCTATATCGCCTTTTGCGATCAGACTCTCGAGCTCGGGAATAACGCGATCAAACTCCTCCATCACCTTACGACTGAGCTTGTTCACTTTCTCGCCTGGGAGATCCATCACGACTTTCCAAATATTCTTGTCGCCGCCCCCCTCCCAACGGGTGAGAGTAAAAACTTGATTTGCCTTACCGGATACTCCCTGCATGTCGCCCCCTGCTGTCTTCATTTGATCTGGTCCCACATTGGTGCACTGCTCAGTTGCCCCCAAACGGGGATCACCTCAAAGCATTGGAATCATAAGGTCACAGCGGCCACTTAGACAACCGATCATCCATAGCCTGCGTATGTTGGGCTTAAGCCTTCAGTGACCTTCTAAATCTTGATCTTTCAACTCCATCAGATTCAATGCGGAAACGACCGAACCGCTGCACCCGCAACCCACGCCAGCCACGCGATGACCAACAAGGACCGAAACGCCTTACCACGCAGCGCTACAATCGGAAGTCGTCCTCCCATAAACCATGCATTGAGCGCGAGATGGATAGCCAGGGGAGGCCAAGCCATCGCCATCAAGAAACGGTTTGCACCCAGCGAGGGAACCGAAAAAATGGGGGTCGTCACCAAGAGCACAAGCCAAGCATCCAGAATGTAAAGGTCGCGTAGAGATTTCAACTTGAACGTGGGCCATCCATAGAGCTTCCACGCGAACACTGCATGCCCAGTCATCCAAACAAAACTGACCATGAAAAACGCCCGCGGAATTGGATCCATGCTCATCAAATCGCCCTCCCCGTGCCGAAGAGGCCACAAGTAATGAACAGCCACGTAACCAACTGCGAAAAACCAAGAAATCAAACGATTGATCTTCACACTATTCATGTGTTGTCCCAAACCATTTCTGCCTGGCCCATCTTCCATGATCCTCTGAGTTGAAAAACTTTGTTCGAATACTCTGGGGCGAAAAGTCCTTAATGAGCGAATTCTTCAACTGCTTTCCGAAGTACCTGCGAAAGCAAAAAATAGGAGATCAGCATCCTATCAATCCAAACGGAACTCCTTCATCAACCAAGCGGCGCCCGGATTTTGTATTTTACGAGATGCGGCAATCAGGAATAGCTCTTCGTAGACATCAGTCAGCTCGCCAATCTTATGGAGTGTTTTCTCTTGTAAATATTCGCGAACAGCGAATTCTGGCATGACTGTCATTCCCACCTCCCGCAAAGCAAGGAGCTTTTGAACCATCACATCCTGAGTTTCAGCCATAACCTCGACTGATATGTCATGAGCCTTACAAAAATTCTCAAACTCATGTCGCACCCGACTATCACCAGTGGGAATCACGAATGACTGTTGATTCAGAGAAGCCGGAAATTGATTTTTAAGAGGGACAAAACGCCGCGCCCCCACCACGACTAACGGTAGGCGAGCAATTCTGCGAGTGTAAATGCGTCCCGGCTCACACAATGGAATTGCGTTCGCCAGAATGAGATCAACTTTATACTCGGTCAACTCACGAAGAAGATCATCTGGACTTCCCTCGATCACCGATACCAAGCAATTCCGGGCCCGAATCACGTCCTCGACAAGCTTTACTGTTAGATGCTTTGGAATCGAATCAAGGGCTCCCACTTTCAAATGGGTACGCGCTTCGCTTTTTCGATCATGAACCGCTTCGATCATCTCCCCGCCCAGGCGAAAGATCTCTTTCGCGTACGAAAGCATGATCTTACCTCTCTCATTCGGCGTTATTTTTCGGTGCTCGCGCACAAAAAGCGGAAATCCCAAATTCTCCTCAAATTGTTTCATCTGAATAGAAAGCGCGGACTGGCCAATATTCAAAAATTCCGATGCACGACTTAAATTCCCCCTCAGGGCAATCATATAGAAGCAATAAAGGTGATGGTAGTTGACCCAAACCGGCCGGCCGTCGATCTCGATTTTCATGTATTGATAATACCAACACAAAATAAAAAAAATATGAAGTTTATTGAACGATAAAAAAGCGTGATTCTAGTCGGCATGGAACGACAACATTTTCTAAACGATGCCAAGCATTCCGCGAAAACCCCAGAAACAGAAGGACATAAGAACCTACGAAAACTTCTCGAAGGCAATAAGCGATTTATTGAGGGCATAAGGTCGGTCGAACCTCTCCTTGCCCACAAGAAAATGCCCGACTTGGCAGCCCAAGGACAAAAACCCTTCGCAGTTGTTTTGACTTGCTCGGACTCACGAAGTCCCGTCGAACTCATTTTCGATCAAGGTGTTGGAGACCTTTTCGTAGTCCGAGTCGCAGGTAACGTCGTAGCCCCTAGTCTTCTGGCCAGTATTGAATTCGCAGTTGCAAACTTCGGATCTCCTCTCATCCTAGTACTGGGTCACACGCAATGCGGAGCCGTAAAGGCAACCGTAGACCACGTTTGTGATAGCTCCAAGGCACTTCCCTCTCCCCATCTCGAGGAGCTCGTTGGGAGAATTCGTCCTTCCATTGACCTAACTGAGGGCGTCTGCGATCAGAAGTCCGCTGAGTTTCTGAGCCGTGCCACAATCACTAACGTGCGCCGAAGTATGAACTTGATCCAAGAGCAAAGCAGAATCGTAAGGGATCTTCTCGCCTCCGGCCAACTCGAGATTGCAGGAGGGATACTCGATATTTCTAATGGTCGAGTCGCCGTCATTTAAAACGAAAATCGAGTTCTAACCTATGTATCGCCTTGAGCGCCAGGACTTCGTTCAGTCTCGGTTTCTTACACTTTGGTCTCTACTCGGTTACCAAGCAGGATTCATCAACGCCTTTGGTTTTCTCGCCTGTGGTCGTTATGTTTCCCATGTGACTGGAGTAGGCACCCAAGTCGGAATCGCAATCGGCGAAAGTAATATCGCATTTGCCTTGGAACTCTTTGGATTTCCGCTCTTCTTTATCCTAGGCGCATTCGTCAGCGGCGCCGTAACAGTGGCCCGGATCGAGAGAGGACTCCCCCCTCATTTCGACCGGGTCACGCTCTTACTCCCGGCTGGCTTAGTGTCGCTCATCTACCTAGGGCAAAGTGGATTTTTTGGACCCTTCGGCGAACAACTTACTTTCACTAGGGACTTCGTGGTTCTGTATCTCCTGTCATTCCTCTGCGGTCTGCAGAACGGGTGCTTTGCTACCCTAACGAAAGGGCAAATCAGGACAACACACTTAACAGGAATCAGTACCGACCTTGGGACCGATATGGCACGCCTCTGGCTCGGTCAACTTAAAGGCGAGGAACGGGGTTTAACTCTTCGCACTCAGATTGCCAGAATCTTGACCTTTGCATCTTTCGGATTGGGTTCAGTGTCGTCCGTTCTCATCTGTCGAAAACTTGAGTACGCAGGACTTCTCCTTCCACTTGTGACTTCCATTTGTGTCGCTATCTTGGTTAGGATCGACAGCCTCGAGCTTGACCGAAAATACGGCTTAACCTCGCAAAACCTCTCAACAGTCTAATTCTTGACAAGCACGTCCGTGGAGCTCACGCGTGCGCGGATGTTCTAGATTTTTTCTATCCACACTCGCGAAACTCTATCACAATAGCGACAACGTGAAGATTCACGAGGTCTAGCGGCTTTGCACTCGCTAAGCTACGCATGAAGAGGCGATATGAAAACCAAGAAAATCATCGGTAAGGGATAGTCAGCTCTCCTTCTTTTGACTTGGGTTTCCTGCTCCAGCTCAGGCTTATCAGGATCAGGTAGCAGCGACATTGATAGTTCGATCATCATGGCAGCCTCGAGCGCTGCTAGCCCGGCTACGGTAATATCAACCCACTCGGACCCCATCTACTTTACACCCTTTCCGTTTTCGACGGTTCTTCAACACCTTTACACTCCGAGCAATCTCTCAACAGTAACTAGCTTTACACATAAAAGCCGCTTCATGATTCGCTCGAGTTCGGGCAATTACCTAGGAATCGGTAGCTCAGGGGCAGTCACCGCCAACTCCACTCTAACTACATATAACGACAACCTCGGAAAGACTTTCGAGATCATATCAGACGGGTCGAACCCACTCTGGTTTAGAATCGATTCCGAGCTTCACTCCCTCTACTCGCTCGATAGCGATTCAAGTGGAGTTCTTTCCTTTGGAAACGATTGGGGCAGCGCGAACACACCAACCGACCGAGGCTACGTCGTATTCAATCTTGATCAGGCCACTGGGAAGATCCAAGCTAAGGCACGCTACTCTTATAGCCTCTGAGCTTATACTCACTCATCAAGCAGCGATGTAAGCTTTCCCAGTCAAGGGTATTACCTCCAAGAGAATGCCGGAACCTTTCGATTGGTCGCTGCGTCTGGAAGCGCTACGACCTTCAGCGTTATTCCTTCTCCGATCGATGTCGCGATCCCCTCGGATTTCAACCCCGACTCCATTTCCTATGTCAGTAACGATCGTGTTTCGATCCTCAACTCACTCGGCAATTCCACGACGAATATGGAAGGCGTATCCGGAAAAGTTTTTGAGAATCTAAGCTCCGCGTACACAAACCAAGTTTCAAGCACGGGTAACGACTCAAGCACGTCATCAGCCGCCAGTAGCAAACTCGATGCGATTGAAAATACTCTGGCCACCGAAGGCGCTTCGCTGCGGTATCCAAAGGCTCTGTATCTTGCATTTAGAACCGGGCTCTTAACGCAGACATTACAGTCGGATGGAATTGCCAACGGAACGTTAGGAATGCAAGGTGTTCCCTACGTCTACTTTACAAACGAAGCAGACAGCGCTGGCACCCACCACCCCTTCATGGTCATAGCCAGCTACTCGATCGGTGATAAGCCAAATCGCCTACTCGATGTGTGCAGACCTCCGGGTGATGGAACAACGTCGGAGTATACAACTCAAGACGTAACCCGAGACGCAACACTTCAGCTCTACCTGGTAAAGATTCCACTCAGGGATTATGGCGAAGTCAGCTCCCTGACTGAAAACGTCATGGAGAACACGTTAAATCAGGATGCAGGAGGCACAGAGAGCAACAGCGTCTATAACTACGCAAGTACCTCGGCCACAGCGATAGCGTCTGACGGGGTCGTCATTTATCCAGTCCTGAATAACACACTTGCGACGGCACCTAATAACGCCGAGGTCACGAGCTCAGGAATCCATGTGGGCCAAGGCATGGGACTCCATTACCACGCCGACGGTCATACGGCCGTAAGTAACGATTTCTCGCTGTATAACATTCACGACTATCCAGGCCAAAGCCATCCGCCCCTCATTGGTATGGCCTTTGACGGACTAGCGATTTTTGGAATTTACGAGACTGCCTACTCTTCGATGGAAGGTTACAGCACCCAGCTCGATCAGTTTGGCGGGCATTCCCATGGTAACTTGGGATATCACTATCATGCACATATGGTGAACGCGACTTCACAACAGGGCAACGCGTACACGCTTCATATCCTGATGAAAGGGGCATGGAAGGGACTCATTAACGACATTCCTGAGTTTTGGGACTCAGCGCGTGGCGAACCCGCTTACTCATTGAGCCAACGACATCGCTATGTTGGAAAAAACTGAGGGAACGGGAGTGAGTTCACCTGAGAAGCGATCCATCCCCAGAAAGACTTAAAGGCTTCTAGTTCACCCAGATTATGGAAAGATGCAGAAGTCCAATCAGGATCTCCAGAGCGAGTCCGCCGAAGTTTCGCGGCGTCCTCGCTCCATCCACTCCAAGTGAGAGTGCGCGTCCCGCCGCTGCGCCCAACCAGCACAGTCCTGCTAAAATAACAGCCTCAGAGACACCCCGACTCAACCAGAAATAACTGGCGCCAAACTCAAGGGCGACAAACAGGCCGCCATAGGTAGCGCGCCCCTCGGCAAGACCCTCGGGAGAACTGGGAGCTAACCCAACAAGACTCAGCACCCAGCGAGGCGACAGGGTCGCTGCAAGCCCAAGCGCAGCCCCAAGTGAAACGCCAACATAGGGAAAAGGACTCATGCTGA
>CANMSW010000078.1 GCA_947500275.1 Bacteriovoracaceae bacterium
ATCGAAGAAGTCCGCGATGATATTCGTCGTGTCGAGGATCTTCGATCGAAAGAGCAGGGTCTAAAGGTGGGCAAAGTCGTCGAGACGTTTGAAACCATGACGCCGAAATCCGTTTCCGCCATGTTGTCCTCGATGGATGAGCAACTTGCGGTGGAAGCGATGAATCGAATGACCACACCGAAGCTTGCGAAAGTGATGAATTTAATGGAGCCGAACAAGTCGGCCCGTTTAACGGAGCTTTTAGTGGGAGTTCGCGCAGCCTCAGGTCGTGAAGCGCGAATTTCAGAGACCAAGAAAGAGAATTTGAAACGTTCTGGCGGCTCTTCAGAAACGGTAGACGGAAGAACTCCCTCTGCTGTTGATGATTCAGAGGCGTCCGAGAAGCAGTAAAAGACTTCATCAGAGAAGGGGGGTGAAAATATATATGTCAGATCTCCTGATGGGATCGTTAAGTAGTAGTTTGAGTAGTAGTTTAAGTAATAGTTTAGCAACGCAGTCACAAGCAGCGTCAGGTGCAGCAAAAACTCCTGCCGAAAAGGGGAGTGCTCGAGAAAAAGCTGAGCTTCAAGCGGCCGAACGGAACTGGGCAGCAATGTCGGCTTCCGGTAAAAATTCGCCGATTGGTGAGACCAGCGAAGAAGGAATCTCGGGTGATTCGAAAGGGGGACCCGGCAGTGATGCCATGGATCCTTCCCAGATTCAGGCTGCCATGGTCCAGCTGTCGCAAGCTTCGATATCCGCACGGAATGCTGAGAGCACTCCTAAGGCGGGAGTTGAAGCGGGAGCGGCAGGTGCGACACGCGCTGCGGGCGAGGGATTGTCTCCAAGTGAAGGAAAACCTCTCGTCAGTGAGAAGCGAATCGCTGAGACGGATCCCGCACTTACGGGTGAGGGAATCAGAGGTGATTTCGCAAAATTGCTGAAGCAGGGACAGGAAGGAGCAAGCCAAGGAGCAGGGATCACGAAAGCACCTGTTCAAGGGAATGCTGCGAAGCAAGTGCGAGGCGGAGAAGAACCTCCGAAGAGTGCTGTGCTTAATCCAAAGACTCTGCAGAGTGCATCCAGCATGAAAGCTGCGTCGGTGATGGCTGGACTCCAGCCCTGGAATAAAGACTGGGTCTTCAGTGGTCGGGAAGGGGCTAATCCTGAATTGAAAACAATGTTTCAGGACTCTTCGAAGCCTACTGGAGAAGCGGCAATTGAAACCGGACTTCGCGATATGATTCGCGAAGCTCTTTCTGGGAAATCAGAAGGGCAACCGGTAGCCGCGACCACGTCTGGGGGCGCGTCAGCTTCCGCGATGTTAGCGGAGTTGACGGGGGCTAAAGATTGGAGAAGCGAACCGACAAGCGTGTCAGGCGAAGTCCTGCGCACGTCTGATGCACAAGCAATGCAAGCCTCGGACGGAGTCGATTCAAGCGCACTTCAGGCTCAATATGCGGCGGGTGACTTTCAACCGCAGGCGATGGGTCCAGGGAACGCATTGAGTCTGTCTTCGGGTGCCGGGGCCTACGGTGGTGCGGTTGCTGGGTTGAGTGGTTCCGATTTCGTTGCCGCAATGGCATCTTCGCGTGGAAATTCACGAGAGGGCGCTGAAGCAGGAGTAACGGGTCAGGCCACTGATACTCGAGGACTGAGGGTGATCGAGGGAGGAAAAGGCGAGAGTCCGGTACTAGGGATTTCTCAATTGAAGGGTAAGGCCTCTTCTCGTGCATTGGGCGGAGTGAATGCTGGGGATGAGTTCCTCAATACCACTCCAATGCCAGGTGTGAACGGGAATCCAGCCGCTTCAGTTAAGCCTCTTCCACTTCAACTCACGGGTCATGTCACGCAGGGAGCAATGACGAGAGAACGCCTTTCGTCCGAAGCTTTGTCGAGTCTCGGTTCCGGAATCCGGAACTTGGGCGCGCAAGGTGGGGGCGAGATTCGGATTCGGTTGAAGCCGGAGAATCTCGGGGAGTTGCATTTGCGAGTGGTGACGCGTGGAAATGAAGTAGGGCTGCGAATCCAGGCTTCAGACGATAATTCTAAAAAGATTATCGAGGAAAGCATGGGGTATCTTCGTGAGTCCCTGTCCGCGAATCAACTGAGTTTGGCCCGTGTGGAGGTGACGGTTGCGCAAGCAGCTTCTTCTGCCTTCGGTTCAGACAACAGTTCCTCTCAACAGCAGTCGAGCCAGCAATCATTCTCAGGGTTCGATCCGCAGTCCCAGAGTTCGCTCGGCAACGGGCAGCAGCAGGGCTCCGGGTTCCCAGGGCGTGATGGCCGGTGGGATTCAGGTGAGAGCGAGCAAAGATCCGGAGCTTCCGCTTCGGGCCGGCGCTCGGCTTCAATTGTTCCAGCGCAGGTAGCTGGATCGGTTGGAGGTGCATCACGCTGGACAACAGGAGGGGCGAGCGGGAGTTCGCGCCTGAATGTGTTCGCTTGATGAAAGTAAAGTGATATAGACCTCTGGTTGCGCAAGTGGTTTACGGTTGGGCGACCAGAGGTTCATATCGATTAAAATCGTGACGGCATTTTGAGGTCGAAATGGATTTGAGTACGGTCTCGGTAACATCGACAAGCGGAGGGGGAGCAGCGTCAGGGACTGCTGGTTCACTTCCTGTTCCAGAACGGGCGCGCGCGCCGTCCGAGACCGATCCTCAATTCGGCGATATTCTAAATAATATTCAGGCAAAGTACGGTGCAAAGGCTGATAAGCCCAGGGAGATCAAAAAAACCCTCGGTAAAGATGACTTCATGAAAATCATGATTATGCAGATGCGTAATCAAGATCCGACTCAGCCCTTTAAGGCTGAACAGATGGCCGCCGAACTTGCGCAGTATGCTTCCGTCGAACAGTTGCAAAACTTGAATCAGACGGTAGGTAAGTTGATTGCGAATCAGAATCCGATGGAACGTTTGGCGATGACCAATTTGATTGGTAAAACAGTCACGGTGGATCGCGAGAAGTTTCCGCATGCTAGCGGTGAGAATCACTCTTTGAACTTCTCACTCCCCAGCGATGCAAAGAGCGTGAAGGCTCAGGTTTGGGACGAAAACAACGAAATGGTTTTTGAGAAAGATATCGGTGAGATGAAAGCGGGAGACTCCTCCTTTGTTTGGGATGGCACTCTCTCGAATGGTTTGGCTGCGAAGGCGGGGGGATACCGCCTGAAGATAGATGCGAAAGACAGTCGTGACCTTCCGGTGCAGACCGATCCTCGAACGAGCGCAAGAATAGTCGGGGTGAGTTTTGAAGGGCAAGAGGCCGTTTTCCTGGTTGGCGACGCAGCGAATCCAGACAAAATCACCATGAAGAACATTATACGGATTGACGATCAGGCCGGTGCAGCTCCGGTGCGTCAGAATTTGGTTCCGGGTGCGCGCTCGCTTTCTGAAGCGAGTCAGTCAGCGCCGGTCGGACAATCGGATCCTGTGAAGACTGAGGCTCAACAGAGTTCGGACTCTCGTTCTACCGAAACCTCGGGCGGGCAAGTCGGAGCCGCCTCCGCCGGTGGGAGTGGAGTCGGTGCAAACTACTTCACCTTTCAAAAAGGCGTAGGCTCACAGAACCTCGATCAAGCGAAATTGAATCCGGAAGTGCGCCGCCAGTTAGCGATGTACGAACAACAGCGTCTAGAATCTGAGTCGGCAAAATCGGCTCAGAATTCGCAGGAAGCAGTAGGGTTTCCGAACGGATTGAGTGAATGAAGCTTTTTTTTTAGAAAAAACACATTCAAGCTGAAAGGGAGTGCAGAGATAAAAATCTAGAGGAAAGGAGGTAACGAAGATGGCGAATGGAAATGGACAGTTTCTCTATCCAAGTGTGACGAGTCTCCCGGGGCAAACCGGGGTTGGCCAGCCTGGATCAGGAGCGGAGAAAGCGGAAGGATCGCCTGGCGAGTTCGGCAGAATCTTAGATAAGAATCTGGAGAATGAGAAACTTGGCCGAGTGGATGGAGCTGGAACGAAAGGCCCAGTAACTCAGGGTCTGACGAAGTCAGCCGAGCTTTCCTCGATCGGGGGAATTGATCTCGGGCAGGTGAGGCAGCCTCTAAAGTTTTCGGCACATGCGACTCAGCGTTTGAACGAGCGAAAGATTCAAATCGATCAAGCGATGATGGGCAAAGTGAACGACGCGCTCGATAAGGCGGCAGCAAAAGGGGTAGAAGATACTTTAGTTTTGACCCCTGACGCCGCTTTGATCGTCAGTGTGAAGAATAGGACTGTGATTACGGCGATGGATCGAGGTTCTCTGAACGGTAATGTGTTCACGAATATCGATGGCGCAGTGATCGTTTGATGTTTTAGCTGAGTATTTGTTTCGGGCTGGACCCATTGCGGGAAGCCCCGGTTGATCCGAATGATTGAGGATTAGCCAAGACCAAGCCTGGAGGGATCTCCAGGTAAACGCAATTGGTCGGTAGTCGTCGTCCGCCTGAAGTGTGGATTGCGAATCTATCGACCGGACGCATGGAGGCGTCTCGCATATGGGTATTCTTAGCTCTCTTTATACTGGTATTTCCGGAATCCAAGGACAAGGCGAAGCTCTCTCAATCTACGGTGATAACATCGCCAACGCGAACACTGTCGGTTTCAAAACGAGTCGGCCAGAATTCCAGGATATCGTTGCTAAATCTCTTAAAGGCGCAATGGGCGGTAACCAGATTGGTCGCGGTACCCGTTTGGCCGCTGTTAATCCAGTATTCTCGCAAGGTTCGATCACCCAGACAGAGTCTGCGACCGATTTGGCGATCACCGGAGATGGGTTTTTCGTGATTGATGGCGCAGAAGGCCGCAGCTACACCCGAAACGGCTCTTTCCACTTTAATAAGGACGGGAAGCTCATTAACGCAGATGGATATCGCGTTCAGGGCTTCCAGAGTGACGAAAACGGAAAAGTGACCTCGAAGATGGGAGATATCTCCGTGGATCGCACCGTGATCGACGCCAAGAGAACTTCGAAAGTGGATCTCTTCATGAATTTGGACGTTCGTGCCGAAAAAAACCTGAAATTCGATCCTGAAAAGCCTGAGCAGACTTGCCACTTTGCAACCGGCGCAACGGTTTACGACTCCGCTGGAACTGCGCACGTGGTCACCTTGTACTTCAACCGCACCGACGATGGCGTGTGGGAGTACAAAGCGATGGCTAAAGGGGACGAAGTGGTGGGTGGTGAGAACGGCAAGATGGTCGAGCAAGCTGCTGGAAAGCTCGTATTCGATGTGGATGGACGCTTGAAAGAGCAAATCGTCGACAAGTCGTCCTTCCAATTCAATAAAGGCGCGCTCCCGGATCAAAAAATTGAGTTCGACTTCGGTCAAGACAAGTCCAAAGGGGGCATGGGCCTTTCCGTCACTCAATACGGAACCAACTCCGAAGCTTATAAGACCTTGCAGGACGGATATACCGCAGGAACTCTGTCCGGATTGACCTTTAACGATGACGGCGTTCTGGCTGCAGTGTACTCGAACGGCCAAAACCTGAACTTGGCACAGATCTCGATGGGCAAGTTCGAAAATCCAGAAGGCTTGTTCAAAGTGGGCGGTAACCGTTTCCGTGAAAGCCGCCTTTCGGGGCAGGCAACGATTGGCGCCCCTCTTGCGGGCGGACGGGGTAGTGTCGCCTCGAAGGCGCTCGAGTCTTCGACTACCGATATTGCTAGCGAATTCATCAACTTGATGACTTCGCAGCGGAACTTCCAAGCAAACAGCAGGGTCGTCTCGACGGCTGATGAAATGATGCAGGAAGTTCTGAACCTCAAGCGCGGTTAATCTCGATTGAGCTCAGCTTAGAATAAATCTAGGGCCCCCTTTCTGAAGGCTTCAGGAGGGGGCTCTTCATTGTCCACGTCCACTTGAGCGTCAGAATTCAGTCAGGATTCCTTTTTTTCCGGTAGGAACGCCTGAGCCCGGCAGAAACTTCCCGCCTAATCGGAGCTTCATGATTTCCTGATGGCCCCATGCCCTTGCTCCGGCATTCCCGAGTGTGCAGAATGGTAAGGGACGGGAGACGATTTCATGTCGGCAGCCGAGACAAAAGCACCAGCAGCGGGAGCTGCATCTAAAGACGGGGGAGGCTCGGGCGGTAAGCTCGTTCTCATCCTCGGCTTAGTCAACGTCCTTGCCACCTTAGGAATTGCGGGCGTACTCGCCGTTTCCTTCATGCGTGAAAAGCAAGAGACCAGCGTGACTGATATAGCTGAAGGCGAGGGCGACGCGCACGGAGCCTCGGCTGAAGGCGGTCATGGCGAAGAGAAGAAGGCTGAAGGTGGCCATGGCGAAGAGAAAAAGGCCGAAGGCGGTGGCCATGGTGAAGCCGCAGAAGGGGGGCACGGTGCAGCCTCGCCTTGGGGTAAGACCGTTACCCTTGACCAGTTCACAGTCAATCTAACAAGTCCTGGGAGTGCGACTCCCAAGTTTGTTCGGGTCAATATATCGATCGAAGTGCCTGACGCGCAGACCGAGCAAGAAGTGGTCGCGAAAATGGCCCAAATTCGAAATGTGATCATTGACCTCTTCAATAGTAAGCGGCCTTCTGACCTTGCGACGGGTGAGAGTCGTGATTACTTAAAGGAAGAAATTCGAAACGCGATCAACGGTTTTATGGTTTCAGGCAAAGTGAAGGGCGTCTTCTTCACGAACTTTGCTTTGACCACCTAACGAATTGGGGTGAGTGCCGGTGGGCCAGGATGGCTCTCGGCTGAGGTTGAGGTTGCTAGAAGGCCAGGAAGGCAGAGCATGAATCAGATTTTAACCCAAGCTGAAGTCGATGCGCTCCTGAATGCTGTCACGGAAGGCAGTGTAGAAACAGGCGCGCCCGCTGATACCGTGAGCGCGATGGATGCTAATGCGGCCTTTGAGGGCGCTATTGCTGGAAATGACGCTGGAAACGGCGGCAACGTTTCCGTTGAAGAGCAAGTAGAGGTTACGCCTTACGATCTGACCAACCAAGACCGCGTCATTCGTGGTCGAATGCCCACGCTTGATATTATTTATGAGCGTTTCATCCGGCTCTATCGGATGTCACTCTCCAACTCGCTGAGAAAGATTGCATCGATCAGCATCATTTCAACCGATTTGCTGAAGTTTGGCGAGTTTGTAAACACGCTGCCGATTCCAAGTTGCATGTGTATCATGCGGTTCGAATCTTTACGGGGTCCCGGCATCTTGGTGTTTGAGACCAAGCTTGCGTATGCACTCGTTGATTCGTATTTTGGTGGCACGGATCGCCCCTTCACGAAGATCGAAGGTAAAGAATTCACGAAAATCGAACTCTCGATCATGCGTAAAGTCATGGATCTAGCGCTCCGAGATCTCGAAGAAGCGTGGGCCCCAGTTCACAAGACGGACATTCAATACGTTCGAACCGAAGTGAACCCTCAGTTCGTCGGAGTTGTACCACCCTCGGACGTGATCATTTCCACGACCTTTGAGGTCGAACTCGAAAACGCGAGCGGGACGATCGCGATCGTCATTCCTTATTCGACGATTGAGCCGATCAAGAACAAGCTAAATTCATCCTTCCAGACTGAAGCGGATCGCGGGGATAAAGAGTGGATCGCGAAAATCGGAGAGCATATCAGGCAGACTCATGCTCACATGCGAGTTAACCTAGGTGCGGCCGAAATTACCGTTGGTGACCTCGTTAACCTGAGTGTCGGAGATATTATTCCGCTCACGCAGGATGCTGATGGTGAGCTTGAGCTCATGGTCGAGGGTGTACCTAAATATCGATGCTTCTTTGGTGTTTCGCGTGGGAATCGGGCTGTTCAGGTTACCCGAATCGCGGATGACGAGTAGAGATCAGGGTCATACGGATTAGGTAGATTTAGGTTTTCGATTACTTTTGGAGGAGAAGTTTTATGGCAGATGCTTTGGCAGCCGTTGGTGGTGGAGAAGGAAATCAAGCTGCGTCCGCATTCGGTGGGGCACCTCCCGTCGCAGCATCGATTGCTGCGCCGAAGGCGGCTGGTGGCGTCCAGTCTCTTGACTTCATCCTGGATATTCCTTTGAAAGTAACGGTGGAGCTTGGACGTTCTCGGATGGCGATCCGGGAAATTCTTCAGTTAGCCCAAGGTTCCGTAGTGGAACTTTCGAAGTTCGCAGGGGAGCCCTTAGAGGTGCTCGTGAACGACAAACTCATCGCGCGGGGCGAGGTTGTGGTGGTGAACGAGAAGTTTGGGGTTCGTCTGACGGACATCATTTCTCCGGTGGAGCGGATCGAGCAGTTGAAATAGTTTTTAAGTTTACGGCCCATCGGGTGGACGAGAGCGCTTCATGCTCTCAGCAAATGTCTTAGGAAGAGACGTTTGAAGATTGGGGAGCGGGAGTTCCCCGGGTTAAAGAAAAGGACGGAAGCATGACGCTTCAAGTTCGGAATTTCGGATTAAAAAGAACCGCTTGGATTCAATTATCGACTGCTCTAGTCGCGTTTTTTCTAAGTGCGCCGACTTGGGCCGCGATTAACCTCCAGCGAGTTCAGATGACTGATGAAGGCCGAGTGGATCTGGTTTTTGATGGGAAAGTGGATCCCAATACAGTCAGAAGTGATTTCTTCAATGATACTGTCCAACTCAGTCTCGATGGCGTGAATGTCTATCCCGCCAAGATCTCAAATTTCTCAGGTCCCGAGTTAGTGAAGATATTTGCATATCAGTATTCACCAGGGCTGGTTCGATGTCGTTTCACTCTGAAAGGGAAAGCCGAGGATTATAAGGACCGCTTGAGTGTTTCGGCCGACGGAAAAGTCCTTTCGGTTCGCTTTGGAGTCCGATCGGGCTCGAGCAAGACTGCCCGAAACACAAGCGGCAGTTCAAAAAATTCAGAGGCCGTAGGAAAAGACTCGATTACTCAGACGACATCGCGGCCGGACCACGTCGCGGCTCCCAAAGAAAAGCCCGAAGTCGTCGCCGAAGTGACTGCCGATGAGCGGACGTTGCTTGAACGTGTGTTGGGCGTAGGGGCTGAGGGAGAGAGTGAGAAAACGATCGCTCAGAATCCCCCTGTAAATGCAGCAGCGGCCGAGAAAGCGCAGTCTCGGGAGTCAGTTGCGAAAAGCGATGGCCCGAATGATAGCCCCAAGAAAGGGTTGGGACTGAAAGGTTCCGCGTCGGTGAGTCAGACTCGTTCGTTAGGCGGAGCGCCAGAATTGCCAAGTCCAGTCCGTGCTCTGGGAGCTCTCGCAGCAATCTGCGGGGGTTTAGGGCTCCTGGTTATCTTGCGAAAAAGTAAGGGCGGGACCTTCGTTAAAAAATTAGAGTCACATAAGGGGCTCAATGGCTTACTGGGGAGTTTAGGGATCGGTGGGAACGAGAAGTTGATCGAGGTCCTCTCGAATC
>CANMSW010000079.1 GCA_947500275.1 Bacteriovoracaceae bacterium
CCGGATGCCGGGTTTCCAGTGCTGGTGTCCAAAATGTGTGTGCTGATCATGGTCCTCGCGATCCTAGTCAGGGGTTCGATGGAAGACAATCAGGATCACGGGCGGGTTTGGTCAGATTTTTGACTCCGTGGGTAGCCGCTGACTCCAAAAGAGACTCAAGTCCCCTTTCGAAAGTTTCGAAAAGTCGAGATGAAGCGAGGTCTGAAAATGATACGCAGAGTCCCATTCTTCAGTTTGTCAGTAGCATCTTGGGCTTTTTGGGTCGCAGCCTTCGCATTTGCCGATGAGACTCGTGTTGTGGACGGTCGGGAGGCGATTTCCCGGGCCACGTGCGAGGCGGGACGGTTTGATTACACTTCTCGTTTTCAGCCCGAGCGCTCTCAGGGTTCGCAAGGGCAGTGCTTTGCTTTTGCTGCAGCGGGACTGATGGAGGAGCAACTCTGCGTGAGCGATCCGGCAGATTGCCAGCTGCAGGTATCGACGATTGATCTGGCCAGAGACTATCCTGACCGAGTGAATCGGTATGACCCCCCGATCGACGGGGATCCGTTCGATATCAGTCGGGATTATTTCAACCTCCAGAATGCGAATCAAGGGGGTGTCGAGTACCGCCTACTCGATGCTGCGCTCGAGTTCGGGGTTTGTGAGGAGCGAAACGCGCCTTGGTTCCCTCGCTTAGAGAAAAAGTGTCGCGGGATGGAGGATCGCTCTTCTTGTGTGATCGACGGTCTAAAAACACAATGGCGCCGTTACCATCGAGCGACAAGAAACGTGTCGGTCTCTTCGGATCAGTGCCGCGTTCGTACGGATGGTGCACCGTTGTCCGAAAGAGAGACGTCTCGCATCGAGGGCGTCCTTGATCAGACTGAGGCGTATCTCGCTCCACAGGTAGAAGGCGGTCTCGATCTGGAGCTCGCTCTTCGTGAGACTTCGAGCGAGTTCGAGTTTGTCGAGCGCGTGCTCATCCCCCCTGCCTGTGAGCAGAATCGTCTCTACCCGAATGGAGGGGTTTGGTTAGATCGGTGGTCACAGAACCTTGTTTATCAGCACCGTGAGCGGGAGCAGCAGGCGGATGGCTCCACGGTTACTCGAACCACCGACGGTGAAGCTACTCACGAAAGCCAATACTCGAATGTGGAGCGTTTCCAGCGACTCACTTCCCGAGTTCAGGAGAATGGACGGAGTGTCGCGCTGGGGTTGTGTTCAAAGTATGCTCAAAATTCCAGTCGAAGGCGGTTGGATGACACTCGGGACGGTGCGACCTGCGGCCCTCACGCTTTGGTAGCGAATGGTGTGCGTTGGAATCCGGAAAAAAACCGGTGTGAAATCCACATTCGCAATAGCTGGGGTGCTTCCACTGGGTTGAGCGGTTGGCTCTCGATTGAGCCGGTTCTGAATTCCACGTTTAGGGTCAGTGGAATTCGGCCTTAAAGCTTCCGTAGGGTTTGGGCTTTGTTTAGTATCCCGTCATTGAAGGCACCGTCCCGCTGACTATCGCCACGCTGGCTGAGGCTCCAATTCGGGATGCCCCTGCTTCGATGAAAGCGATCGCTTGCTCGTGAGTTCGGATTCCTCCCGATGCTTTCACTCCCATTTGGTTTCCAACCACTTTTCTCATCAGGCGAATGTCCTCGAGGGTAGCGCCCCCTTTTGAGAATCCGGTGGAAGTTTTGACGAACGCTGCGCCTGCTTTGAGGCTCAGCTCGCAAGCACGAATCTTTTGTTCCTCAGTGAGAAGGCATGTTTCGAGAATCACTTTGACGGGGATGTTGGGCCCCGCCGCTTTCACAACAGCCCGAATGTCGGCTTCGACCTCCGCATCCTTTCCGTCGAGCAGGAGGCCGAGTGCGATCACCATGTCGATTTCGCGGGCCCCGTGCTGGACGGACCACTGCGTTTCGAAAACTTTCACTTCCGTGGCGCACGCGCCGAGAGGGAAGCCAATGACCGCGATGGGAAGGGTCTGGCTCCCTTCGAGGAGGCGAGCCGCCTGCGGAATAAACCGAGAATTGACGCACACCGTTGCGAATTGATTCGCCCGAGCCTCGTGGCAAAGCTTCTCGATTTCGTCCGGGGTCGCCTCCGGTTTTAGGAGCGTGTGGTCGATGAAACGAGCGATTTCGAGGGAGGAAAGGGTAGTTTTGGCCGGGTTCAGGGATGAATTTGAGGTCACGGGGCCGCACGGTGCCGACTTTTGAATTGAAGTGTCAAGCCGGATTCGTTAGTCCTATCAAAGAGAGAAAGTTTTTGAGGGGGCGAGTTTGGTTCGCCTCCTTTAGATCAGAATCCCCAATCGGCTTGGAAATGGTTTCGAAGTCGAGGTGGATTCCAAACAGAAAGTCGGCGCAGGAAGACCTGACCGACTGAATGCTGAAAAGAAAATGAGTCGTGGGCGCCGGAAAAGGCAATGCCCGCGGCGAGAAATGAGAGCCTCAGGGCCCGTTTCGATGACGACGAGAAGATCCTTCGATCCGTTCCCATTTTCAGGGTGCGGGTCGCCTCGATGAGCCAAAAACCGAACCCGGTGTGAAAGGCGAAAAGTTTCCGAGGCAAAGATGGGTCTGATCCGGAGAAGGATCTAGTGAGAGCTGAGTCGAGAAGTAAAAGCTTCTCCTCGAAAGTAAAGCTAGGTCCCCAAATGAAGTTTCAGAAACAGGAAAGAGATCCGAATGCGGAAGCGCGGTTCGAGTCCTCGAAAAAAGTGGGCTGTTAGAAGGCCAAAGCAAAGGCAGGGAAACTGCTTGCTTGGTTTTCATCAGTTGCGCTCGAGTGATTTCGTGCCGAGAAATGCCTCCGGCGGTCGGAACTCTTTTTTGAGCTGAACCTTCCCTCTAGATTCCAGTCTCGTATCGCGCCATTTTTTCTTCAGTTCCATTCAGTCCTCACTCAGGCTGCGCGAGTTCGACGTGAGCTACCCCGTTTGCTTCGGGTCGATTCCGTCGTGAGAGGACATGAAAATGTCGACAGAACTGATTATTAACGCATCGTTGCCTGAAACGCGGATTGCGCTCATGGAGCGCGGAGAGATCCAGGAACTCTTAGTTGAGCGTGCGAGCGGCAAAGGCATCGTAGGAAACATTTACAAAGGGCGCGTGACCCGGGTGCTCCCCGGCATGCAAGCCGCCTTCGTGGATATCGGCTTAGAGAAAGCGGCATTCTTGTACGTGGACGACGTCTACGTTCATTCAGAAATTTGGGAAGACGAAGAAGCAGCTACGGAAGAGACTTCCGCGACGCCAGCACCGGAAGGTGAGCGAGGAATTATTCCAGCCAGCGTTGCTCAGCGCGTGAGTGCTGCTGCGGCCGGCTCGGCAGAAGACACCGGAGACTCTGAAGAGGGCGGGATTACCGCCGCAGATACCGAAGAACTCGTCGATGAAGTGACTCATGGCGAAGTTCCTGAGGGCCTCGACGAAGAGGACGAGCTTTCTGACGAAGACGACGACAGTGAAGACGACGACAGTGAGGACAACGATCCTGTAGCGATGGGACGTAACCCTCGTAATTCGGACTCCGAACAAGAGAGTGGAAACGAAGCCTCAAGCGAACAGCCAGAGGGTACCGTTTCTCCGCAGCAAGCGGTCGAAGCGGCTTCGGGCGAGCAGGATGAAGAGAGTTTTGAATCGGACGAAGGCGACGACGAGTCGGGCTCCGAAGAAGGCGCAGAAGGGGATGCAGCATCCTCTGAAACCGGAACACAGGATTCTGGCGGCGATCAACAAGATCGTGGCCGTCGCCGTCGGCGCGGACGTCGCGGTGGACGTAATCGTCGCCGCGAGGGCCCAGCTCCGACGATGCCTCAGCCTCGCCTAGCAGGGGCCGCGAACGAGACTCCCACCGAGGGGCAGCCTGCCCAGGCAGAAGGAAGCGGTTCGGAGTTGCCGGATAGCTACTTCCATCAAGTTTCCGATCAAGGCCAAGTCAGTTCTGATCGTGGATCGGTTCTCATGCAAACCGGGGAAGCCGGCGAAATGAGCTCCGGCTCCGCGGCTTCAGATGAGCTCCTTCAATTGCGACGTTCGACCGCAGCAGCAGCAGCTGCTGCTGCTGGGAACGGTGGCAGAGCTGCGTCTCGCCCAGAGTTCTCCGAGGCGCGTTCAAAAGATCGTCGCGTTAAGTCGAAGGAAAAAGTTCGGCCGACTCGCGGCCAAATCAATATCCAGGACCTCCTCCAAGAAGGGCAGGAAGTTCTCGTTCAGGTCGCGAAGGACCCGATTGCAACGAAGGGTGCTCGATTAACCTGTCATATCAGTTTGCCAGGTCGTCACTTGGTCTGTATGCCAACGATCGATCACGTGGGGGTTTCCCGCCGGATTGATCGAGACGATGAACGCCGTAAGTTGCGTGATATTGTTGAGAGTTACCGGCCTAAAAAACTGGGCTTCATTGTTCGTACGGCAAGCGGAAAAGGAAACTCCGAGCAGCGCATTCGCCAAGACATTGATTATCTTTCGCGACTTTGGGACGAAATCCGTGACAAGGCGGCCAACGTTTCGGCACCTGCGCTTGTCTATGAAGATTTGACCCCCGTGCTTCGTGCGATTCGTGACTGGGTGAACGAGGACATCGATCGCATCGTGGTCGATTCCCGCTATCATTTTAATGATATTCAGCGGTTCTCCTCGCATTTCATGCCGGCCTTGAAGTCGAAGGTTCAACTTTATCACGGGGATAGCCCAATCTTTGACCACTACGGCCTCTCGAAAGAGATCACTCGGAGCTTGGAGCGCAAGGTTTGGCTCAAGTCCGGTGGTTATATCGTGATCGATCAGGCTGAAGCCTTGGTCGCTATCGACGTCAATACGGGGCGATTCGTAGGAAAGAAGAACCTCGAAGACACCATTCTGAAAACGAACTTGGAAGCGGTCGAGGAGATTGCTTATCAACTGCGGATTCGGAACTGCGGCGGGATCATTATTCTCGATCTGATCGACATGGAGAAAGAAGAGAACAAGCAGCGTGTTTATCGCGCTTTGGAAGAGGCGCTCAAAAAAGACCGTGCTCGCCCTTCGATTCTCAAGATTTCGGAACTCGGCCTGGTTGAGATGACTCGGAAGCGGACGCGCGACACGATGGTGCGCACGCACTGTGAGTCCTGCTCGCATTGCGAAGGCAAGGGCTTCGTGAAGAGCAAGCAAACGGTGGCTTACGATATCCTTCGTGAAATCGAACGCACTGGCATTGATCGCGATACGGATAAAATTCTAGTCCAAGCGCACGCGGATGTTGTGGATGTTCTCGCGATCGAGGAACGACACACTCTCGATACCTTGGAGCGGCGCTACCGGAAGTTGATCTATCTCCAGGCTGTGGCGGATTATCATCCTGAGCAGTTTGAGCTATCGACTGAAAAAGGGCCCCGCACCGAGCGTGCGGTTGAGGAAGTGAAGGGCCGCGGTCGTGAACGGGAGCGTGAACGTGAGGGCGGACGCGAAGGCGGCCGTGAGCGCGGTCGTGGACGTGAGCGCGATCGCAGTGGTCGGGATCGTAATCGTGGGCGGAATGGAGCCCCGGTTTCCGCAACCGCCGTTCTCGAGGCAACTCAGAATGAGGCTCAAGAAAGTCAGATGGAGGAAGCAGAGCTCCCATCTCTGGAGATGGAAGGCGATTCCGTTGGTAACGAAGGAGCGCAGCCGAATGCCCAGCCTCAGGCAGGCAGAGACGGCGGTCGCGATCAGGGCCGAGGACGACGTGATCGTCAGCGCGGTCGAAATCGTGGACATGATGGCGAAAGATTACCTCCGGTTGGTATTGCGGCACCTCTCCAGGTGACTCCGCGCGTACTGCCTCTTCCGGCTCCTTTGGCGATTCCCGTGGTTCCATCGGTTGATCCCGATTCCATTGGAAACCGGGTTGATTCACCCTCGTCAGCAAGTTCTTTTAGTATGAACCTCTCCGTTCAGACTCAGAACGCAGGTCTTCCGCAGGATGACTTCTTTGATGAAGAAGATCGGCTCGCCTTTCTTCGTGCTCAAGCGGCTCAAGATGCTGCATTGGCTAACCTAGGAGCGATGGGTGGCCCTGCAACCGGAGGGCGTCCTGCTGGCGGCGGTTTCGGTCGCGGTCATGGCGGCGGCGGAGGCCACGGGGGTGGCGGTAGCGCATCTCGGCGCCGTCGGGGTCGTAGAGGTCCTGGCGGTAGTGGTGGTGGCGGCGGTTCAGGCGGTGGCGGACGCCGTGGCGGCGGGGGAATGCAGTGAGCAGCACCCCATCGGGAAGTAGCACCTATATCTTAAGGGCGCGACTTCCCCGGCAGATTCTCTGTGAAGGGCGTTCGATCGAGCGCGATCAATTCTTTGACCTCCTCTGGGCCTGGTTTGGTTCGGAGGAGGGGGGACTTCTCGGCATTCACGAGGGGACCCTTTTGAGTGAAGAAGCGGTCGAGCTCGGTCTTGAAACGGACTCTTGGACTGTCGACTCAGGTGAAGCCCCTCGAGAGCGCGACTGGATGGCTCATCAGGCCGAGAGTGAAGTCGAGTTGTACTTTGCAAGTGAAGCCCTTGCGCTGGGGGCCCGTGACAGTTTGGTGGAGGCCGGTACAACGGCCTCTTTCTCGGGGCCTTTTGAGCAAAAGAATCAGGACTGGGATGCGGAGTGGAAAGCCACCTGGAAGGGGATTTCTCTGGGCTCTGACTGGAGCGTCACACCGCCCTGGGAAGAGGGTAAAAATTCCGCCGAGCATATCTCTTTGCGCCTGAACCCAGGTGCTGGCTTTGGGACGGGGACTCACGAAACGACCCAGCTCTGTCTTCATCTTCTCGCCGACGCGGCTCGTGGGATATCGGCAACCACTCCTGTTGAACAGCGTCTGAGCGGGCTTCGTGTTTTGGACTTCGGAAGTGGCTCTGGAATTCTCGCCATTGCAGCTGCGCGCATGGGGGCAATGGTGGACGCAGTCGAAATCGATCCACTTGCCATTGATAATGCCCGCGAAAACGCGTCGTTGAATGGCGTCGAGGACCGAGTGCGGTTTCACCTTTCGCTAGAGACTTTGGATCCAAAGTCTCAATACGAAGTCGTTCTCGCGAATATTTTGAGACCCGTTCTTGTCGAGTTTTGCGATCACTTGACGTCACGAATGGGGGACAGGTCCTCGTTGATCCTTTCTGGGTTGATCGAGCCTGATGTGACTGTGATCGATTCGGTCTTCTCTCGGGCTTTAGGGATCCCAACCGCTGAAGTTCGTTCCCTGAATGAATGGCGCGCGATGCGCTGGCAGCGCTGAACCCGAGTCGGACCTGGGCGAATCTGGGGACGTGTCTCCTCTGACCCCCCAGTGCTGACAGGTGTTCAATCCTTGTTCACTTTGGAGTCTACGGAGTAGACAGGTCGATCGAGCGTGACTGCGCCGATCGGTAGTAATTTTCATTTAATTCAATGACTTAAGATGAACATCTTTCGGGCACGTCAAGTTTGACGCACCTGGCATCCCGATTGCTCTTCCCTGTGTCTGTGAGGTCCTACCCAAGCGTGAAGGTCACGCTAGGGCGAGGGACACAAAGTGCAGCCCGCCTTGGAGGGTGGGTGATGAAACTGGAGAGAGAAGTCATGTCGAAAAAGTTGAAGCAAACGAAGTGGACGAAAGTGAGCGCATGGGCGGCCTTGGCTGGAGCAGTCGCTTTGGTTTTTGGGTCACTCAGTGCGCACGCCAATGTTTTTGATACAGATGTGCGGGAGCGTGCTCTCGGTGAAATGCGCGTCAGCGATCACCATGGGAGCCAGCTCCAGTGTGCCGCTCTCGATGCTAAGTCTTCCTTGGATGATGCAGAGTCCGAGGTTCGCGTGAGTGCCCCAATCGTGGGACGCTCGGCCGCAAGCATCGCTCGATAAGTCTCTTTTCACGGCATTGCCGTGGTAGTTAACCGTCTTTCCCTCCTCTCGACGCCCAGGCTGGACCGATGATCTCCCAAAGGGATCTTCGGACGAGCCTGGGCGTTTTACTTTCTCCGGCTGGCACTCCTTCACGTGGCGCCAGAACCTTGACCCTTTTTTTCCAATATTAAGCAGTTCTGGGTGGTTTCGCTGGATTCAAACGGTTGAGTGGGCCGCCCCCTCTTCCCTACACTGGAAAGTGGGAAGGTGCGGATCCGAGGATTCGTGCGCCCCTTGAAATTCGATTCAGGTTTAATGGGTGAGATGCCGATCTGCCTTAGGAAGGGGTGGGTCGTGCCTCTCGCAGGAGCTTCTTGATGAGGTGGCCTGAACCCGACCGACGAGCTGAGCATGAAGCAAAGGACATCGCCGATGAAACGGATCTCGAATAGTTCCTTCTCGAAGCAGAATAAAATGAACCGCGTAAAAGTGGCGCAAGGGCTAGCCCTGCTGATTTCAACGCAGCTCTTTGGGCCTAGCGTCTTCGCTTATGATCGAGAAGAAATTCAAAGGACTCGTGACCGCATCGAGGCGTATGATGAGCAGATCGAAGACAAGCGCGAAGAGTGCGAAGAGCGGACTGAGGCGGTTTCGGAAGTTAACCGCCATCAATCCGATGCAGCGTGGATTCGCGAGAGATTTCCTGAAGTACAGACTGACGAAATTGCGAATACGCAATGCCGTTCCCAGATGAATTCTTGTGATGAGCAGGTTCGGATTCGTTTCGCTGCGGAGATTCGTTCCCATGCTGGATTGGCGGCGGGAGCTCCCGTGACCGTTGATCAGGCAAGGGCCTACTTGTCAAACGGACCTGCTTTATCCAATTTCTGTCATGTTCTGTATACGCGAGCCGGAAGTAATCTGGACTCCCTTGGGGATTGCGGATCAGTAGTCTCTCAACACTGGAAAGTTCGCGCTGCAATTGAAGTGGCAGCGGGTCGCAACGTCGAGCGAGATTGCGAAAATTCGATCGAGCGATTGGAAAGAAGCCGAAACCGCCTCAGGGCCGAGATCTCTAACTCGCAGGCGGAGTGTCCGCAGTGCGCGATGATTGAGGCGATGCGTCCGCGTGAGCCAGGGGTCGGCGATTATATCGTTGGTGGGCTCAGTTCCGTACTGGGTGCGGCGTTAGGTGGATATCAAACTTATATGGGTTGGCAGGGGTATAATAATTACCTCGGTGCCTTTAACTCGTATTCCCAGCAGTGCGTTCAGATCGGGATTCCTTGCGGGGGTCCAATGTCGCCATTCGGTATGGGCATGGGCGGCATGGGCATGGGCATGGGCGGCATGGGCATGGGAATGATGCCGATGGGTGCCGGGATCGGGATTGCCTCGGCCTTTTCGATGGGGATGGGCGGCATGGGAATGATGCCGTACTCGATGGGCATGGGAATGATGCCGATGGGTGCCGGGATCGGGATTGCCTCCGGGTTCTCG
>CANMSW010000080.1 GCA_947500275.1 Bacteriovoracaceae bacterium
AAATGAAATCCGAATTGAGTCTTGCCGACTCAAAAAACCGGGAATAAATCTGGAGGCATGAGAACTCATCGGTTCAAGCTTCCCGTCATTGTCGCACTGACTCTCATTTCCCAAGTCTGGACCAAGCCACTCCTCCCCCCGGCTTTCGCGAACGCGCCCGTTCAGACCCTGGTCAACCTCCCGGATCTGGTCGAAAAAGTCCTTCCCGGCGTCGTGAACATCAGTACGACCACTGTGATCGAACAACGGTTCAGTGGAATGGACGATTTCATGAACTTTTGGGGCATCCCGAGCGAGTACAAAAGCTCGTCCTTGGGAACGGGCTTCCTCCTCGATAAAGACGGCTACGTGATGACCAACAACCACGTCATCGAGAATGCGACCGAAGTGGTCGTCACCCTTCAGGACAAGCGCCAACTGGAAGCCCGCATCGTTGGAAAAGACGCCAGGATGGACTTAGCACTCTTAAAACTGAGGACCGAAACAGGATCCGTTCCTCCTCGCCTCATTCCCGTTCCTTTCGGGGATTCAGATGCCGTCCGAATCGCTGAGCCTGTCTTCGCAGTCGGAAACCCGTTCGGACTGCAACACACTGTCACGACTGGCATTATCAGTGCGAAAAATCGGACGATCGGAGTCGGACCCTTCGACAACTTCCTTCAGACCGATGCGTCGATCAACCCCGGGAACAGCGGGGGCCCTCTCTTCAACTTCAAGGGAGAGGTCATCGGCATCAACACGATGATCTTCTCGAAAACAGGACAAAGCGGCGGACTAGGCTTCGCTATCCCCGCGAACGAAGCGAAAGCCATTCTGGGCGATCTCAAGAAATACGGACGCGTTCCCCGACCCTGGCTTGGGGTTCGCATTCAAACCGTGACACCCCAACTCGCACGTGTATATCAACTACCGGTTCGGGAAGGGGTCGTAATCTATGGAATGGTTCGAGGGGCTCCTGCTGTCGAGAGCGGCCTCAAGAATGGCGATATCATCACGCAAGTCAACGGGGCCCCAGTGAAGGAAACCCTTGAGATGGAGCGGGAGCTTCTTCGTCAAAAGCCAAAAAGTGCGATTCAACTCACGGTCCAAAGAGGTCCACGAGCCCTCAAAGTGCAGGTTCAGCTCGAGGAACTGCCTAGACAGATTGACGAACTGCCCCAAGGCGTGCTCTGAACGCAGTCAACCCAAGAGGAGTCGTCCCATGAGTTCAGTAGCCACTCTCGAGCGCCGTAAAGCCACCAACTTGCCCACCAAGTCGAGCGAACTCCCTCAGGACTTCCTTCAAATGGTTCGCGAGGTCCTGACCGCCCACTTTGACGAAGGCCTGAAGGCCCTTTCGACCCCTGAGCTCTGTAAAGAAGCACGCTTTGAAGTTTCCGGATCGATCTGGCCCAACGAACTCATCTTGAGCGCATCCATCCAGGGCGAAGGCTCGATGAACGCTACGACGGTCCATGCAAGTGTCGACTTCGACCCGAAAGCAAGCTCTCCGACCCTTCAGGATCTCCTCAACCAGTGTGTGGACGCGATTGGCGGCGGATTCGAGAATCTTTTCGGCAACCGCGACAAGGCTCACCTCGAGAAAATCGCGCACGGATCCTTAGCCGATTGGGAGGATGTCCCGTTTGATTGGACACGAACCGAGGTTGAGAAAAAATCCGTTTGGATTCGAATGGATAAAGCCAATCTTACCCTCGACAAAATGGCCGATGATTGGCTTTCCAAAAACGACCCCGAATTCAAACAAGGGGCTGAGGAAGAACAGTCGGAAACCGCAGAACTTTTCGTGACCGGACCAAAAGACCGCACTCCAAGCGGAAACACGAGCGGAGGCTCGTTCGGGTCCGGCGGGGGCAGCGGCCCAATCAAGCATTAGAATCTACCGCAGGGGGTTCGTCGATCCTCTCCACGGAGACTATCGACCCTAGCCCCCCGGCCTCAAGGTCGGCGAAAGTCGAAAAAAAGGACCCAGAAGCAAAGCTTCTCGGTCCTTTTCTCTTTTGAATCAAAACTCGAATGACTTAGAAGCCTTCGCCTTCTTCGTCAAAATCGCGGCGGATCGTGTCGATGATGTTCTCTACGTTTTCGCCACCTTCACCCTCGAATTCATCCGAAGACTCGTCGAGATCGAGGTCGATGATCACTTTTGCGAATTCTTTTTCGGATGCCAAGTCACCGCGAATCGCTTCGATGTATTTTTCAGGGTACTTCGATACCAGTTCTTCGATGAAGCCAATCAAGCGGTTCTCGGAAAGGATCTTTTCCTTGTTCTTAATCCGGCGCCAGTTCTTGATATAGTGCATGCGGCAATATGGCCCGGTCGTCGCCATGTTCTCGCAAGCCACTTCACGGCAGGAATCGCCCAGTCCGTGCGCGGTCAGTCCCGAACCCGCCTTAGAGACGGCCTTCTTCACAGGCTTTGAAGTTTTAGCTACAATCGCGGATCCAGCCGCTTTGGGCGCTGCCGCCGCTGCTGGAGACGAAGGGCCCTTCGCTGCTTGTGCGACCGGAGCCGACTTCGGAGCCGCAGCAACTTCCTTCTTCGCTTCTGGCTTCTTCGTTTCCACTTTCTTGGCTTCAACCTTTTTGGCTTCCGGCTTTGCTGGTGTTTTCACGGCGGCGGTTCCTTTTGTCGGAGTTTTTCCGCCGAGCAAGTTCTTCAAGGTTGAGACGATTTTGTTATTGGGTTGCGCTTTCGCAGCTTGAGACTTCGGGGCCGCCACTTTCGGAGCGGGAGTTTTACCCGAGGCGACTTTCTTGCCCGCATGTTTTTCAGGCTTTCGCGCTGCCAATTGCACGCGGCCTGCATCGGTCCCTTTGGACTTCGCTGATTTTACTGCCACTGACTTCACTGCTGCCTTCTTCGCAGAGGCTTTAGCGTCATTCTTCAAAACTTTTTGTTTTTTCGAACTGGCGGGGCTCACCGGGGCTCCTTCGTTTAATCCGCTTCGAACGGGACCTCGCCCATCAGTGGGAAGGTTCATCGGTTTTCGACCGCTCGGAAGGGGGTTCGCGTCGACAGAAATGCCCGCCGAAGGAAAACTCACTTTCCGAAGAAATTCGAAGTGATAGACTGTTGGGGTGCCACGCTCCAAAAAGACCGTCAAGGGCAAACTCCTCACCCGCTCGCCGGGACTCATCGACCTCCACTTCCATGGAGCGTTCGGCGTCGACCTCATGGTGGCGACTGCTTCGGACTTAGAAAGAATGGCGATGGGGCTTTATCACGCCGGACTCGATGGATTCTGCGCCACCACTCTTTCCGAAGAGCGCCGTCCCCTCCTCGATTCCGTAAGCCGCCTCGGTGACTGGATCGCCTCACTGCCTCCGCGCGGCCGGGAGGACCTCGCCCGCCCTTTGGGAATTCACTTGGAAGGCCCATTTTTGAGCCGAGATGCTCGCGGAGCGCATCCATCGGGTGCCGTCCGTCCCCTTGAAAAGAAAGAACTTCTGGAACTCTGGGACGCCTCCCGCGGGACTTTAAAAATTCTCACCGTCGCGCCCGAGGAACTCAGTCCGTCGACGCTGAAATGGCTCGCGAACTGGAGCCGCGAGCGAAAACACGTCGTTCTTTCAGCCGGACACTCCCGCGCCACGTCAGCCCAAGGCACCCATGCGTTCAACTCAGGATTTACGGCAGTGACGCATGCCTGGAATGCGATGGCCTTCCATCAGCGTGAGCCCGGCCTCTTAGGGGCGGCGCTCGGCCGCCCGGGCGTTCACGTGGAGCTCATAGGGGACGGAGTGCATGTTGCCCCCGAGGTGGTGCGCTGGACGTGTCGCCTCCACCGGGAAATCTGCTGGGTTTCCGACTGCACCCCAGCAGCAGGCACAAAAAAGGGGACAGACTCCGCCTTCGGACCGCTGCGCGTGCGCCTCCAAGACGGCGCAAGCCGCCTCCCGGATGGGAGCCTGGCTGGCGGCGGAAAACTCCTCCCCGAATCCCTTCGGGCTTGGGTCGAAGGAGAGCTCCAGAGCGATCCAGCCTTGAGTGCTCGCTCGGTCCTTTCCCAACACCTTCGTTATGGAACGGAAGAACCCCTTCGAGCTCTGGGGCTTCGCTGGAAGGGCCCGAGGCCAAAGCGCCTGATTTGGCGCAGGGACCCGAGCGTCCTCTCGTTCGAAACTTAACCCCACCTGCCAGGTTGACCAGAAGTCCCAAAAACAGCTAAGGTCCGCCCCAATATGCGGATTAATTGGTTTGAGATTTCCCCAGACGGCACCGAGTTCCACTTCGATCAGTCGGAGGCTTGGTTAGTACGTGCTATCGAACGCCTCGATGAAACAGACGACAGCCCCGAAGAAAAGGCCCGTCGCAACCGCGAAGAATTGAAATCGCCCGCTGCACAAGCTGCGGCTCGCGCCACCAGCTTGGCAAACCCAAGCCGCACGGTCGACGCTTCCTACTCCTTCCGCAAAGTGGACGACGTTGTTGTGGCCAATGGACACATCGACTCGAAAGTCCGTCTCGTGTGCAGCCGCTGCGCGAACTATTTCGACCTCACCGTACACCCTCAGTTTTCAGCGCTCTTTTGTCGGGACCCGGCCATGGCCGGAATCGCTCACTTTCAAGAGGGCGGAAAACCAGCAGGCCAAAACTCAGGCTACGCCCGGCATGAGCATGACTCGAACGCCGATGAAGAAGTCGAAGCCGGAAAAGATCTCGATATTACTTACCTCTCGGGCGAGCACATTGATCTCGCTGAATTCACTACCGAACAGATTCAACTGCAGCTCCCTTTTCAACCCCTCTGCAAAGAAGACTGTAAAGGGCTGTGTTCGAACTGTGGAACGGACTTGAACGTGGGCCGCTGCGTTTGCTCGAAAATTTCAGCAACGCATCCCTTCGCTTCTTTGGCTCAAATCAAATTGAACTAGTCAGACTCAACCGAGGAATCCTCGTTCAACTCAAATCTTGGCAATCCGGAAAGACCTCTCTTCATGATGACTCCCCCATCCGGCATTTCCCTTCCGTTTGCTGCTCGCATCACTGGGACAGGAGCAGCACATCCTGAGGGCGTTCTCACCAACGACGACCTCTCCCAGCGAATTGAAACGAATGACGAGTGGATCCGCGAGCGAACGGGGATCCGCGAGCGTAGGATTTCAAAACCGGGACTCGAGAGTGAATACAATTCCTCCCTGGGAACGCGCGCTGCCCTGAAAGCCCTCGAAATGGCGGGCAAAAACCCGGAAGATATT
Source organism: Bacteriovoracaceae bacterium (assembly GCA_947500275.1). Taxonomy (GTDB): domain Bacteria; phylum Bdellovibrionota; class UBA1018; order UBA1018; family UBA1018; genus CANMSW01. Next base: position 5,203 of record CANMSW010000080.1, read on the forward strand.
GACGCCATTTTGGTCGCTACTTGCACGCCGGACACGCTCATTCCCTCGACGGCTTGCTGGATCCAGCAGAAACTCGGCGCGCACCGCGCTTGGGCGATGGATATCAACGCGGCCTGCTCGGGCTTCGTGTACGCGGTATCCGTCGCAAACCAGTATATCAGCACCGGACTCTACAAAACGGTTCTCGTGATTGGCTCTGAAACTTTGAGCTCGTTCACGAACTGGAACGACCGCGGCTCCTGTATTTTATTCGGTGACGGAGCCGGCGCCGCTGTGATTGAGCAGGTTCCATCCAACTCCCCTCGCCGCATTCTTTCCACCCACATGAAATCGGACGGCAGACTCTGGGATCTTTTCCACATCGTCTCGGGCGGCTCCCGCCAAGAGACCACGCCTGAGATGCATTTGTCGGCCCTGGATAAGATGCAGATGAAGGGACCTGAGATTTTCAAAGTTGCCGTGAAGACTTTGGCGGAATTCGCAGTCGAAGCGCTTCAGGCCAATGGCCTATCCGCCGGACAACTCGATTGGGCCATCCCCCATCAAGCAAATTTGCGGATCATCGAAGCCGTCGCAAGGCGGCTGGACCTGCCGATGGAAAAAGTCATCGTCAATATCGAACGCTACGGAAACACTTCCTCGGCAACGGTTCCCACGGCTTTTGACGAAGCCGTACGTGACGGACGGATCCGTGAAGGTCAGACCGTTTTATTTGACGTATTCGGCGCTGGACTTACTTACGGCAGCGCCCTCATTCGCTGGTGATATCACTTACGTTTTAGGAGACTCGTGATGGAAACGACCACGCAGAAAAAATGGCTCGCAGTTTTCCCAGGCCAAGGCGCTCAGCACGTCGGGATGGCAAAGTCCCTCCACGAACAGTTCAAAGTGGCTCGCGAGACTTTTGAGGAGGCTTCAGATGCCGTCAAAAAAGACCTTCGCAAACTTTGTTTCGACGGACCCGAGTCGGACCTGACTCTGACCGAAAACACACAACCTTGTCTCCTGACCGCTTCTGTGGCCGCATTCCGGGTCGCGCAGACCGAAATCGGTTTTAAACCCCATCTCGTTGCAGGTCACTCGCTGGGTGAATACTCCGCGCTCGTCGCTGCAGGCGCCCTCCCTCTCGCAACGGCAGCGGCTTGGGTCCGCGAGCGTGGCGCTTCGATGCAAAAGGCAGTCCCTGCGGGCCAGGGAACCATGGCAGCGGTCTTGAACTTAGATGACTCGAAAATCGACGCCCTTTGCGCCCAGGCCACCGAGGCCGCTCGTGCTAAGCGCGCAACGGGCGCAGCTGAAGATCTAACAGTCGAAGCCATTGTGCAGCCTGCGAACTTTAACAGCCCAGGGCAAATCGTGATCGCGGGATCAACCGATGCAGTCGCTGAGGCCGTAGCCCTCATTAAAGCCGGCGGGGAATTTGCGGGATCGAAAGCCATCCCTCTGCAAGTCAGCGCCCCCTTCCACTGTTCTCTCATGAGACCTGCCCGTGACCGCATGGCCGAGCTCTTCCAAGCTAACCCGAAAGTCGGCGCCTTAGCTTGCGAGTACATCCCGAACCGCACTGCCCGCGTGACCCGCGAGTCCGGGATCGTCCTCGAGCTTTTGGTCGAACAAGTGGATCATCCGGTTCTCTGGCGCCAGTCGATGACTTCCGCTTTGAGCCTCGGATTCAAGCACGGCATCGAATTTGGACCCGGAAAGGTCCTCCAAGGCCTGATGAAGCGGATTGCTTCAGGCGCAGGCCTGGAGTTCGCGATGCAGGGATTCGGCGAGGCGGATTCCCTCTCTGCCCTTGAAACCAGCCTAAAAGGCTAAGAAAGGCCGCCATGTCTGAACTTGAACCCCAAACGAAACCCCTGGCCTTAGTCACTGGCGCCTCCCGCGGAATCGGAGCCGCCATCGCCGAAAAGCTTGCGCAGGATGGATTTCACGTCCTCATCAATTACGCATCCAGCGAAGCGAAAGCCCTGGAAGTGGTCAACCGAATCACAGCAGCTGGCGGATCCGCCGAGCCCCTGGGCTTCAACGTCGCGGACTCGAAACAAGTGGACGAGAAATTTGACTGGATTGCCAAGAACCGAGGTCAACTCAAGGTTTTAGTGAACAACGCGGGCATTACGATTGATGGTTTGATCGTCCGACTGAAGGACGAAGACCTGGATAAAACCCTGGACGTCGACCTCAAGGGTGCCATTTATTGCTCCCGCGCAGCGACCAAGACCATGATGCGCGCGCGTGAGGGCTCGATCATCCAGATCGCCTCGGTCGTCGGGGAGATGGGGAATGCCGGCCAAAGTGCTTATGCGGCCGCTAAAGCGGGACTCATTGGATTCAGTAAGAGCGTGGCGAAAGAGCTCGGGAGCCGCCAAGTTCGGTGCAACGTCGTCACCCCCGGGTACATTGATACGGAAATGACGGGAGCCTTGACTGAGGCTCAAAAAGAGGCCATCCTCCGCACCATTCCGCTCGGGTTTTTCGGCTCGACCGCAGATGTGGCGGCCCTGGTTTCCTACCTGGCCTCCCCTGCAAGTCGCTTCATTACCGGTCAAGTCATCGGGGTGAACGGCGGGATGTACATGTGAGTTCCAAGCCCCTTGGGCTGCGAACTTAAAAACGTTTAGGACGAAAAGTTTAAACTAAGGAGAATCGACCATGACTCAAGCTGTTCAGTTGGAAGAGAAAGTCCGCACCCTGATCTGTAAGCAACTGAAAGTCGAAAAAGAGAAAGTCACTCTTTCCGCTTCCATCATCGAAGACCTCGATGCTGATAGCCTCGAAGTCGTTGAACTCGTCATGGCAATGGAAGACGAATTCAAAATGAGCATTCCTGAAGCAGATAGCGAAAAACTGAAAACGGTTGGCGATATCGTCACCTACATTCAGTCCAAAGCAACTCACTAATCCTTTTTAGGCAGTTTCTCGGGGGAGAGCACCGCAAGGTCCTCTCCCCTTTTTTTTGCCTGTGTTTGCGAAAATCCCAAATTTAGGGAAGAACAAGGGCTCAAGAAGTCCCTTTTGAAGGGGTTCATTTTGGAGAACGCTATGTCGCACGCATCCCATCCTCGTCGAGTCGTCGTCACCGGTATTGGCGCAGTCACCCCACTTGGACTCAATGTGACTGATACTTGGAAAAGTGCACTGGAAGGCGTTTCAGGCGTTGGCACCATCACCCACTTCGACCCGACGGAATGCCCAGTGAAGTTTGCGGCCGAAGTCAAAAACTTCGATGTTACGAAACCCATTGGCCCTTTTCACCCTGCCGAAGGCGCAACCGTCACCGAAGCCTGCACCGCAAAAGACATGAAGCGCGTTGGAAGATTCGCGCACTTGGGCCTGGCTGCAAGCATGGAAGCCTACGGGGACTCCGGCCTGGACGCCGTACGCTCGCAAATTGAACCTGACCGCATCGGCGTAAACATTGGCGTCGGCATGGGCGGCCTGCCCGAGATCGAAGCGGTCCATAATGAATTTCTGAACCGCGGATTCCGCAGGATCACACCTTTTTTCATCCCTCAGGTCATTGCCAACATGGTCTCCGGCCAATTGAGCATCCTTCTCAATCTGCAAGGCCCAAACCTTTGTAATATCACCGCGTGTTCCTCCAGCGCGCATGCCATTGGCGAAAGCATGCGCCAGATTCAACGCGGCGATGCTGATATCATCATCACCGGTGGCGCCGAGGCCGTCATTTGCAAACTGGGCATTGGCGGTTTCGCCGCCATGCGCGCGCTCTCGACGCGCAATGATGAACCCACTCGTGCTTCACGTCCCTTCGACATTGGGCGCGATGGCTTCGTGATGGGTGAAGGTGCCGCAACTCTCATTCTGGAAGAGTATGAACACGCGAAAAAACGCGGAGCCAAAATTTACGGTGAAGTTCTCGGTTACGGTTTAAGCGGTGATGCCTATCATATGACTTCTCCCGCTCCCGAAGGCGAAGGCGGACGCCGCGCGATGGCGATGGCCCTCAAAGACTCAAGGCTCAATCCAGAACAAGTGGGTTACGTGAATGCGCACGGAACTTCGACCCCAGCAGGCGATGTCGAAGAATCGCG
>CANMSW010000081.1 GCA_947500275.1 Bacteriovoracaceae bacterium
CGAGAAGTCGATATCCAGACCGCGTTTGCAAAAAAGCGGCACCTTGCCCACCGGGTTCGCCGTGTTCGCGCCCCAAGAGTTTTCCAACGAGCACATTCCGGCCCGCGCCTACTTTCCCGATTCCTGAGCGTCCCTCCTGCGCTGCTTCGAAAGCGCGCCGTCCAAGGGCTGCCGTCGGGTAGTGAGAAGTTTTCCTGCCCCCAAAGTCATAAACCACGGCGGCTGGAACACTCGGGATATCATTGAATCCTGTTTTCCCGGCGCGTGCATCCATCAGGGCCTGCATGACGCCACTTGCGGACTCGAGCCCGTAAGTGGATCCGCCAGCGAAAACGAGGGCATCGAGCCCGGCCCAGCTCGAAATAGGGTCAAGAAGGGTTGATTCCCGGAGTGCGGCCGAGCCCCCTCGGACATCAACTGCGGCAGTTGCGCCGATTGGAAACGAGAGGACGGTGCAGCCGGTGGGGCCAGCTTCGTCGACGGCTTCTCCGATTTGAACACCTGGAAAAGAGAAGTGAATTTCGTGGGTTAGGTCAGAAGAACTCAAGCTTTTATTCAAGGAAGTCATGCCTTGCCAGCCTCGCCGGAGCCGAAAAATACCGCAAGAAAAAGCAATTTATCATGGAGAATCTTGGCCGTTGACGCGACGTGCCGTCTGAATTACTGACGCTGTGCAATATTTATCGTCCGTTACGTCGGGTTCTCAATCCCTACGCTGTTTACGGGTTAAGAGGAGTCTTATCGAATGTCCCCACGTGCATTGATCCCCGCAAATCTCCGGCGCACTTTCAGTCTTGTTTTGGCGACTGCCTTATTGGGCACAAGTGTTGGACGGGCGCCCTCGGCTCATGCTCTCCCCGTGCTGCCGCTTGAGCGGATCGTCGAAACCTTGAAGTCCATTCGGGGAGTGGAGGGGATTTCGACCCGGCTCCTTGGATTGATGGAGAGCCGAGCAGGGCGCTTCGTTCTTTTTGAGACCGACGAAGGACTCGCAATTCTGCGCCGCGCTCTCGGCGAAGGATCTTTGGCTGAAGCGAATCGCGATCTAACGCCATTGGTAGATAAGCTTTCCGAGTCATCGATGCGCGGGGTGGCGGCGCGCTTGGAAGCGACCCTCGTTCGCATTGAGAGTCGTTTCAAATCAAAGATTCCAGCGGCCGAGGAGGAAGCCTTTTCTGCTAGTACTCGGCGTGCTCTGACCGAAGCCGAGAGTCAGGAGCTCCGCACCCTCTCGTCGACGGAACTTCGAATTGATATCAGCTTTTTCCCAAGCCAAGTTTTCTCGCGTGACTTCGATTCCACTCGTCAGTTCTGGCTGCGCGCCATTGAAGCGGACCTTTCGGCCGGAAGCCGGGTACTTCGTTTCCCCAAAGGGGTGGATGCAGTTCGAAATCCGGATGCGTTCCTGAAGTTCGGTTTTGAGAGTGAATACACCCTCGAAACTTCCGGTCGTCTTCTTTCTGCTTATGCTCCTACGCCTGAGTTTGGAATTTCAGCGGGGCGTTGGGGACGAATGAGCGAGCAAGAGCGAATCCTCTGGGTCCGCGAGCACATCAGTGAACTTTTCACTGACACCCGGACTGCTGGGAAGTTAGTTCGCATCAACCGGGATCGGTCGCTCTCCTTCCTGCCCGAGAATCTCATTCTCGATTCGACCGGAAATCTCGAGATCGTGCTTCGTCCGGCCGATACCTTTGAAGAGTGGCTGGCACGGGTTCAGCGAATTGAAGCGGAATTCGGTGCGGGCTCAATGCAGGGCACGGTGGGGATGAAATCTGAATTTTTCCATCACGCCGAAGGCGTGTCGGAGACGGATTTACTCAATCGCAATATCGGTTGGCTCAACGTGATGAATGAAATGGATACCTTAGCCAAACTCGAAAATGGCGCCGAACGTTTCGCTTCGCGCCCGAATACGGAAGTTGCGAAAAGCTTCAAGCATCCTTACTTGGGGCCCATGAGTCGGTTGAAGCAAGAATCCCTGCTGGAGTTCTTGCGGGCCAATAGCCAGGGTGAGCGATTAGATCCTCGCACCTTGGAGTTCGTGAGTGGGAACGACTCTTCGTTCAAATACATAGGGGGTACAGCTTACCGACCCGATATTGCTTCCGGCTTCACGATTTTTGAAGTCCGGGATGCTCACAATCAGGTGGCGACTCTTGTGGAGCGCGTCGTACGTTCGACGTACTACTTGCAATACGGACGTGAGCCTTTTGCGGCGGCGTCAAGACTCCGTGCCTTTGACTCGGTTCGCGACTTTGGCAAGCTCCCAGAAGAGGTTCAGGCCATGTTACGCGATGTGTTTCCACCGCGATTCGAGTCGGGGGTTCAATACTCGCCAAAAGAGCTGACCGCTCGAGAGTTTTTCCGCAATTTCGCATATCCAATGCGTGACTGGTCGGCCTGGATTAAGCTGACAGGAAATGACTCGGCTTTGGCGAGTCGAGTAGCCGACGCTCAAATCACGTACCTTCAGAAGCTTCAAAGCGTGGCGAACCGCTTGCGCGCGAGTAGCTTGACTCGTGAACAGGCGTCGATTGAAGTTCAAGGGGCAGTTGCCCAGTTCTCGGTCGATAGCGGGATGAGTTCGGCCATGAGCGGATGGCTGGGTAAGGCTGCGCGGGGCGATAGCGCTTGGGCCCGGTATATGGATTTGTCGATCCGTGAGTTGGGGCCGATGAGGAATGCGTTTCCGAACACGGTCTGGGAAGGCTCGATCGAGACACGTCTGGCTCGGTTCCAAGTACGGTGGTCGAAATACGTACGCATTGTCGATGACGTTGGCTTTGAGTTCACCAACGAAGCGGGCGCCGTAACGGGTCAGAGTCGCAGGCGAGTGCTCGCAATCTCCCTGAAGGGAATCAGCGATGCCGATAAAGCCGCACTCGTGAAGGATTATAGCGATGCCTTCAGTCGCGGAACGGTGTCCTTCCCGGTGAGTGAAGCGGGTGGCCACCTTTATACTCGTGTCGGTAACCAGGTCGTGGACTGGGCTTACTCCTTCAACATGCGGAATTACGATGTTCCTTACTGGGGCCGTCGAATTGAGCCCTTCATGGCGCTCAACCCTCAAGAAGAACTGCGCCTTCGTTTCTACGTTGAGCAGGCTTCGAAAAGACCGACTGAGGTTTTAGGAACTTTCAATATGGCCGGAGTAGCAAGCGGTCGAACTGAAGGAACTTTGCGTGATAATCGCCCCACCTCGTCGAGTGCGGGACACAACTGCACGAGTTGGATGTGCACGTCCCGAATTGGGGATGGCGACGAGCGCCTTCTTGAATTGAGTGGCGCACGCGTTCGTCAGGAGGTTCATACGAATCCAGGATGGTGGGTCTCCTACTTGACCGGTGCCGGTGACGCTTCAAGAGTACCTTTCGTCGCAGTCTGGGACGCGGACAAGACTGTATCGACGATGACGCGGTCGATTCAAGCGGGACAGAACTTCCCAGCGTGGGATTTCGGACGGCATTGATCACGATCCGTCGGTTACGATGATCGGAAGAGAAGGTTTTTAAGAAAGAGGATGATCCAATGAAAAAAGGTATGAATTTGACGAGTGGAATTCTTGCTTGGGCGACGTTGGTCGTGACGGTGGCTTCGCCTCTTGCCTCGATGGCTGAAGAAAAAGTGAAGCCGATCAGAGAAGTTTTTGAGCCAGCAGTTGCGCCCAATCCCGCGACTCACGGAAAAGTTGCCGTAGTCCAATGGGCGCCTCCGATGGCGACTGAAGTGGGCGTGTCGAATCAGCGCGGGGAAGAGCTCAAGCAAGTGAATCGCGAAATCATGGCCCAATTCACCCGGGATGCGGCAGCCCATGGCGCGAAGATGGTCATTCATTCGGAATTCTCAGTCCTCGGGTACCCCGATATTCCAGAGCTTCCGTCGGAAGACGACAACTATCGCAATCGAGCTGATATCGCTCCGTACGTGGAGACCGTTCCTGGTCCCTCGTCTGAGTATTTCGGAAAGCTCGCAAAGGAGTTGGGCGTTTACGTTCAGTTTGGGCTCGCCGAGCGCGACGCGCGGAGTGATCTGTACTACAACGCTGCCGTCATGGTTGGACCTGACGGAAAAATTGTTGGGAAATATCGTAAAATCAATCACTACCAACAGGAGCATGAGTTCTTGGCAGCGGGTACGACCCCTGTGGTCTTCAATACTCCGTTTGGGTTGACCGCCCCAATTATTTGCGCAGACGTCTATAACACGAATCCCATGCAAGACCTTGCGGGTCGCCGGGTCAATGTCGTCACTTTGAGTACCTCGTGGGCCCAGATGAATACCGGGATGACGCACTTCAAGCGTGGCGCTCAGTGGGTGGGCGCTTATATGCTTGTGGCGAACCAGCCTTATTACCCCGATTCCGGGGTCATCAATCCCAATGGAACGACTCAATCGCATATTCGTCAGACCGACGGTATCGCCTATGGGTACTTGCCCTACGTGGGTTCGTCTCAGCGTTCTAAGTAAGTTCGCGAGCTGATCGAACCGGCTCGACAATTGAGAAGCGCCACCGGAACAGCCCGAGTTCGGTGGCGTTTTCGCGTCTGGCCCGAGGTTTTGATTCAGCGTCGGCCTTTTCGGTTTTCGCTTTTTGAATGGGGGGCGCGGGGATGTCCAATGGAATGGATGACTGCTTCACATTCTTGGAGTGCTTCGAGGACGTGGGCGAGTTGCGATTCGAGTGCCTGACCGACCCGTTGCTTGAGTTTCTTGCGTTCGGAATGGGTGTTCTTCGCTTGGAAGTTCCATGCGGGTTCGCCTTGCGAAGCTTGAAGTTTGCTTTCGACTTGCTGACACGTCTTTCTAAGAGTTCGAATTTTTTCGAGGGTCATGGAAAGGCTCACTTCTTTCACTTGAAGTGGGGATACGTTCGGTCCCGCTTGGCCCGACTCGACCCAGGCGAGGATGGAAAAAAGTCGGTGGAGATCCGATGCTTCGTAGGCGTTCTGAACCTCAATCCAAAGCTGATGATTGCGGAGGCTTGAGGTCGCTTTCGATCGGAAAGAATCGGGGTGCAGTAGACGTGCTAAATGGCGATAAAGTGTGAGAACCTTTCGCCGTGGATCCTGGTTTCGTGGATCTGAGAAAGACGGAGCACCGTCTTTCTTCCTTTGTGCATGATGCAACTCCTCTTTACGCTTCGCTTTTTTTGCCTCCCGCCTGAGTTCCCGCTTGCTTTCAAGTTTAGCTCGCTTCCGTGCCTCTTGCTCCGCTCCGTCGTCCGATTTGATATACAATGCTGCGTGAAGGGCTTCGCGTGGACTATATCCCTTGGTGTCGATGCCGTGCTGGACTCGGGCGAGAATGGATTGGCTAAGCCTAATTTTTTCTCCCGTTTCCTGGATTGCTGAGAGTGTTTGACCAAATTCACTTCGGAGCCATTTTTCGTAAGCGGGTTGGTCTTGGTCCTGAAATTGACGAAGGCGACTCTCCAATTGGAAGAGTTGGGTTTGCAGTCCTCGCTCTTCTTTCTCGAGTCGGGCCCGCGTCGCGGCTTCGTTAGTCAAGATAATGGCATGCTTCATGATGTGGCGTCCTGCTGGGGTTTTAACGCAATCGTGCGGGAAGCACCATGAGAGAGGTCGCCAAAGGATAAGGAGGTAGCCTCTGGCGTTGCGCTCATTTTTTGTATTTGCTACCCTATTACGAATGTTCCTGGGACGGGTTTGTCTAAGAATTAGACAGCTAGGAGAGAGGGCCTCGAATTTCTGGGGGGCTTCGTCGTATTCGCTTCGAGGGCTTCTTCTTTTCGCGGTCTTGGTCGCGGCTTTTTTCGGGCCCCTTAGTCACGTCCAGGCAGCGTCCGTCGCGAGCGATTCCGGTCAGGTCGCAGCCGCTCCTTCGCCGAGCCAAAGCGCGCAGCTTGTGGATCCAGGGGATCGTCAGCAGATCGCGGATATGAGCGATTTCTCAATTTTATGCGATGAAGAAGATGATTTTGAGAAAGACTTCATCTTGGATGAAGTCTCCATTTTAGATCCCAATTCCTATCGATGGCTTTTCGATGGGGACACTCATCTTTGCAGAGTTCATTCAGAGGTTGTGTATCGCCCTCCCTCCTTCATTCTGATCGCCTGAGTTCGGTTGAGTTTTCCGCACTCTCAGGCTGCCCGCTCACCTGAAATCCCTCTTTTAAGATTCAAATGCGACCGAGTGGTTCGCGAATAGACGCAGTTCCTGCTGGGCAGGGACGCGTCAACCCAGGAGATTATTCCGTGATCAACAAAATGATGTCTGCACATGGACCCCTTTCAAAAAACGTCATCGATGCCTTCGGTGCCCTCTTGCAGGGGAATCGTCGCTTCAGTTCCGGTCTTCGCTCGATCGAAACCATGTTGAGTGCATTACGAATGAAGGATCTCGCCGAGAAGGGGCAGAATCCTTTTGCGATCATTGTGACTTGTTCGGATTCACGATTGCCCGCCGAAATGGTTTTCGATCGAGGGGTGGGAGATCTTTTCGTCATTCGCATGGCCGGAAACGTCGTAACGCCGGAAGTGATTGCGAGTATCGAGTTTGCGGCTCTGCAGTTCAAAACTCCGCTTTGTGTCGTCATGGGGCACTCCAAGTGCGGAGCTATGAGTGCCGCCCACGAGATTGTGGGTAAGGGCGGGAATTCTCCCACGCCATTTCTCGGTCAACTCATTGAACACGTCCGCGAACCCTATCAGCGGACGGCATCCTTCTGTGAAAAGCTGGGTAATATCGAGACAGGATCTCCTCAGTTCTTATCGGCACTGACCCATCACAATATCCAACACGGCGTCTCTGAAATCGTCAAAAGGAGCGAAGCGCTGTCGTCACTAGCGAGTGCCGGGAATTTTGTCGTCGTCGGCGCCTACTACGATCTTCACGAAGGGCGGGTCGATTTTGATGTCGATGGAAATCCTTCTTTCGTCCAAGACGCGCTCGGACAGGATAGCAAGTAAGAGCGATCTCGCCTGAATCGATAAAGGACCTATTGCAGTGACCGTTTCTCATCACTGATCCCCGGAAACCAAAACGTCTGCACACTCTTTCGAGTGCGCAGACGTTTTGGTGCCGAGGACCGGAATCGACCCCCTCTCGCTCGCGCCTTCGTGGCGCTCGCTCCGGGGGCGGCTCCTTCGGCTTGAGTCACGCATCCTGCGTGCCTCACCGCGCGGACTGTCCACTGGACAGTCCATCGCGGCCGCTCAGTCGGGTTCGATTCCTTGAGGTGTTCTCGTTATTTTTGGGTGTTTTTTGATTTGTTCTTTTTTTGAAGAAGTAGTGGTGCCGAGGACCGGAATCGAACCGGTACGCCCCTTGCGGAACTCAGGATTTTAAGTCCTGTGCGTCTACCTATTTCGCCACCCCGGCACGGGCATCACATTCGCCTAAGCTTTGAGTTCGCGCAAGACCTGCGATGCACCTTCTGTGTCATTGATGACAAAAAGATGGATTCCAGGAGCGCCGACCCTTCTAAACGACTCGGCCAATCGAATCATCCACTCGACACTTCGGGCGGAGGACCCGGCTACGTCCCGGGCTGCGTCCTCTGCTGTCGGTAAAGACTCAAAAAGCTGCCGTGGAACGTTCACGCGAAACTTTTTCATGACCCGCTCTGCTTGCTCGCGCGTGCGCAGGGGGCGTGCTCCCGGTAAAAGGGGAATGGCGCAATGGCGAGCCACGCAGGCGTCCCTAAACCGTGCGTACGCCTCGACATCAAAGCACATGTCGGTGATTCCGTATTGGGCCCCTGCACGAACTTTGAGTTCAAAAAAGCGAATCCGCTCTTCCGGGTCCGGGTGCTCCGGATAGGCGGCAGCGCCAATGCAAAAATCGGTCGCCTCACGGGCGTCTTTTTCTGAATCGAAGCCCGCGCGTGCCAAATAGCGCCCCTCATTCAGTCCGCGAATCTGCGCAATGAGTTCATGCGCAAAATTGTGGCCATTCTCGCGTGGATTCCAGTGCGGTTGCCCATCTGGGGGGTCGCCTCGAAGCGCTAAGATGTTTCGGATCCCAAAGTAATGGTGATCCATCAGTTGGTTTTCAACGTCGGCGATCGTGAGGTCTCGGCAGGTAAAGTGCGCAATACACGGGACTTTGAGTCGATCCTTAATCGTCTGCGCAATCGGGAGGCTCCCGCCTCGCAAGCTCCCCCCTGCGCCTTTGGTCACCGACAAAAACTCGGCCCCGGCTTCAACCAGCGCAGAAATCTGGCTAAGGACCTTGGCTTGCTCTGCTCCATTTCGTGGGGGGATGACCTCCGCTGAAAGCGTGAAGTGGCCGGGTCTGCCTAAGAGGTCCGTCATCCGGAGGTCGGGTGGGTATCCTAAGTGATTCACAAGGGTGCCTTCTTGATTCCAAATCTTGGGAACACGGCCGGGATTTGGGTTTGGTAGTCGGAGTATTTTTCACCAAAAAGAGAAACGAGTTTCTTTTCCTCGATCGGAATCGCCCATGCCAGGTAGCCCACCATGACAGCGAAAATCCAAAATCGATCGAGAGTCATCATCGGTGCGATCAAGATCGCTGCCAAGGTGAAAGTATAGATCGGATGCCGAACCACTCCATAAACGCCATCGGTAACCAGGCGGGGCGTTTGCTCGGAGGCCAAAATCTCCCCCCGTGTCTGGAACAATTGCCTCAATCCGAAGAATCCTAAAAAGTCGTGACGCACCAGCAGTGCGATCCCCGGCAGGTAAAGCATCCAAAAAACGAGAGGAGAGAGCAGGATCATCCGGTCTGGCCGAAGCGGGAGTGCCCAGAGGACGAGTCCCGTTGATTGCCAGGTGGAAGCCACTGCGGTCAGCGTGACCCCGGTGAGCATGATATAGAACGACCTGCGAGCCTGAAGAGGGATCCAAGCCCAAAGGCGCTTCTGAATTCGCGGCTGCGCAAAGAGCGTATGGAGAGCTCCGAAAAGCGCAAACAAGAGTCCATTCCATCCCAGCTTAGCCGGGAGTGACCACGTGCTCCCGTCGATCCAAGGCCAACCTAAAGTGAGGGGCAGCACGGGAAGCGTGCAGTTGCGCTCAATCCAAGTAAAAAAACCAAAGCTCGGTAGCAGGCCGATGGGGATCAGGGCGGTGAGCCAAAGCCCTGCAACTACGGCGTTTAACTCTTGCTGGGCGGTTTCTTGTGCGGCCTCACGCATGAAAGTCAACCAATTGGTGGGTCTTCTTTCCGCGACGGAGGACCAC
>CANMSW010000082.1 GCA_947500275.1 Bacteriovoracaceae bacterium
ACTCAATCAGAGGCTGCGCGTCGCTCGCCAGGAGGACGCCACCTTGAGGATCGACGGCCGCTACAAGCGGAGAACCATTCCGGACTCCGACGACTTTTCCAGGCTCCTTTTCGGAAAGCACGACGACACTGCATTGGCCCTTCAGTTCACGGAAACTTTCGCGAACGGCAGTCACCAAGTCCGCTCCCGCCTCCATTCGTTCGAGTACCAGAAAGCCGAAGAGCTCGCTGTCGGTCTCGGACACAGGTTTTTGGCCTTTCGCCAAAACTTGGTCCCGAATCTCTTGGTAGTTTTCAATGATACCGTTGTGCACCAGAACCACATGTCCCACCCGGTGGGGATGGGCGTTTTGGGTCGTCGGCTTTCCGTGGGTTGCCCAACGGGTGTGGCCAATTCCGCAACGGGACGTTGCCTTCAGCTCGCTTTCGGATTCCAGGATTTGCTCAACTCGGACAAGCTTGCCACTCGACTTGCGAATCTCGATGGTCCCATTTCGAACGAGGGCTACGCCCGTTGAATCATATCCCCTGTATTCGAGTCTCCGTAGGCCACGCATCAAGATATCAGCAACAGGACGGGTCCCGGTGTAGCCCACAATTCCACACATAAATTATTTCTCCTTCGAAGGCATTTCGCCCCGGATTACGCGAGCGTACCCCGGCTTATTGATCTGCCTTGAACGCGCAATCGCAAGCGCATCAGCTTCGACATTTTCGGTGACAGTAGAGCCAGAAGCCACGTAGGCGCCCTGACCAATCGTCACGGGAGCCACCACCTGGCAGTCGCTTCCAACAAAAGCACGGTCTTCGATGATCGTCTTATGCTTCTTTTGGCCGTCATAATTGCAGGTAACAAACCCGCAGCCAATGTTCACTTCCGACCCTACTTCCGCATCCCCAACATAAGAGAGGTGCGCGATACTGGTCTTTCTTCCAATTCGGGATTTTTTGAGTTCCACGAAGTTACCGATTTTAGACTGAGGCCCCACTTCGGACCCAGGCCGCAAATGGGCATAAGGCCCCACTTGCGATTGATCACCCACGACGGAGTCGACAATCACTGAACCCGCCTTGAGCGCCGCGCCTTCACCGATCGTTGCATTTTCAAGCACACATTGAGGTCCAATCTTCGCACCGGAACCGACTTCGGTCTTCCCTCTGAAGAGTACACCGGGCTCCACATAGACCCCTTCGGCGAACTTGACGCTCGAATCGATCCAAACCGTCTCGGGATCCCGAAAGTAAACACCCGACCGCGCCCACTCACGAACAATTCGTCGATTGAGGATTCTTCCGGCCTCGGACCATTCCCACGGATCGTTAATTCCTCGAAGATCTTCGGGCTGCTCCCACTTTAAAACTTCAATTCCCTTTTTCGAGCGCGAAGCCATCGCTACCAGATCCGTAAGATAATACTCATTTTGAGCATTGGTCGGACGAAGCTTAGAGAGCCCACTTTTCAAAAATCCCGCAGCAAAGCAGTAGATCGAGGTGGCCACTTCCCGAACCAACCTCTCACGGGCGGACGCATCTTTTTCTTCTACAATCTTGAGAACTCCACCTCGAGTGCCACGGCGAATCACTCGTCCGTACCCCGTCGGCTCAACGAGGTCAGTCGTCAACATCCGTAACGCAGACGTACGCCCCAGGGGCTGGATCAGTTCCGCTAACATTTCACGACGAATCAGCGGCAAGTCGCCTGGCAGAACCAGAATCGCCTTCGAAGAACCTGTAAACTGCTTGCCCCAATCGGAATCCATTGCACAGCGAACGGCATGACCGGTTCCCAATTGCTCGGGCTGCACAACGAACGTCAATGCCATGTCAGCAAACCTTGGATCCGCTCGCACGGAACTTTCGACCGCTTCCCGACCGTGCCCCACTACAATTGCCACCGGAGAAGATGGACAAGTTTCTCTCAAACGCAGCAGAATCAGATGAAGGAACGGTTCGCCAGCGATCGAGTGAAGAACTTTAGGAAGCGAAGACTTCATCCGCTTCCCCTGGCCGGCCGCAAGAACGATAACTCCCAGACTTTTGACGACGGGAGAATGAAGATTGGAGTGAGTCATGGAGCTTTGGAGGTATCGAGACTGCGGAAGCCCCGTCAAGGGAGACTCAGGCTGCGCCCCCAAAAAGAAAGCTTTTCTGACCGTCATGGCCTGGATTCTCCTGGTTATGGCTCCAACGGGCTGTGCCGTAGACCCGACTCTGAGCGAACAAATCACCGGGACGTGGCGACTCTCCGACAGCGGCTTTTCCTGTGCGACCGATGAGTCCGATTCCACCCTGGAACCCCTCGACGGAGTCTTCGACGATATTATCTTGGAGGTCGCAGGAACCGAAGCACGAATCACTCGCACTCTGGGCGCCTGCGAAGAAGTGTTCGAATTTATAGCGGACACCTCACGCGCGGGGGAGCTTCTACTGCAACCTCAAGGCAACGTTGAGTGCACCGGCTGCGAAGAAGACGCTGATTACTGTGCCACGAAACTCACCGAGAATTGGACTTTTTTTACCGCCTTCAGTTCATCGGGAAAAGAACTGACCCTGACTACATTCGATACGGATCGAGGCTTCGGTCTTTCCTGTTCCGAGCAGATCTACGAAGAGGCAGACGAAGAGCTCGCTGCGACGTACTACACCCCTCCATCCCAGATCGTTCTGAACAAAGATTGATCGAATCTCGACTTCGAACCAAGATGAGGGTCATGAAACCCTCCCTCTTCCGCGCGTTGAAATCGTTCGCGCTCCCGGCCTTAGCCATTTCCTGCGCTCCCGCTTTGGCCGCCCCCCCCGCACGCGGACACTGTGCTCCTCGCTATTCGCAGGACGGTCCTTTCGAACCGGATTGTGCACGTGATCCCCGCCTTCTGGAATCTAACGACGTTGCATTGAATGCACTCGTGTTCGACCACTCCGAGAGGAATGATCCTTGGGAGTCTACGTTTGGACCTCCAGGTTCAGACCCCAAATACCGGCTCGGATTCAACTGGGGCGGCGTCGCCCGTTACTCGCGCTCTGAGGATCAACTTTTTCTCCCAGCCTCTACCATGAAACTCTGGACGGCCTGGGCCGCACTCGACTCACTTGGAAAAGACTTTCGATTCGAGTCCTCCCTTAAGTGGCAAACGAACCCTGAATCTCCTTCTATCGCTTGGAACCTCACGCTGGAGAGTGACGGCGATCCGACCTGGGGCATGAGTGAGTTTGGTGAAACCCAGCCTGAAGATCACTTCAGAAAATTTGCAATCGCACTGAAACATGCAGGTATATCAATAGTTGACGGTGATATTCAGATCAGCCCTATCGATCACCGATGGGAAACCATCCGTTTTCCTGAGGGATGGCGCGAAGAGGATCGAGTTTCGTGCTATGGCGCTCAACCTCAATTCATCAATGTCGGAGGCAACTGCGCTGAGCTGCTCATTTCTGGACCCGGTCAGATCCAATTTGTAAGAAATGACATTCCTGTCTTAGTCGTCGACCAGCTCCAATGGGGGACAAAAACCCAAGTTCGTATCGAGCCGATTAATACCGAAGAAGTCGAATCCAACGGCTTCCGAGTCACGGGTACATGGAAGAAGCGGTCGAATCCGATTCGCGAGTGGCTCCCTATTCATTCCGTCGCCCAGTGGTCAAAATCATTAATGATCCAGGCTCTCCAGGAACAGGGCATCGAGCTTAGGAAAGAAAATTCACGAACGCCGGCCCAACTCGAAACCAACTCCCTGACTTTTTTTTCGCCGCCACTCGAAGAGATCCTGGTCCCATTCTTAAAGAAAAGCCTCAACTGGATCGGCGAGACGCTCCTCAGAAAGCTCGGACAAGAGGAGAGCAGTGAACCCCAGAATGACTTAACGAATCTTGGTCAGAGACATCTGAACAGGCGGGTAAAAATACTCTTGGGGAGCGACCCCGCGTTCGAAGGGGTCATCTATCAAGACGGCTCTGGCGTCTCCCATCAAAGCTTCACCACCCCACATGCGTCGAGCCGTCTCCTTGAAGCGATCCGTTTGCATCCCCTATTCGCAGTTTTTTGGAATGCACTTCCCATTGCCGGCGTCGATGGAACCCTGGAAGGGCGGATGCAATCGAGCGCAGCAGCAGGCTGGCTCCGCGCGAAAACCGGAACCCTATCGGATGCATATAATTTAGCGGGCTTCGTACCGAGTTCATCCTGGAACGGCACCGCGATTCCCAAGCCGGATGAAGTTCTTCCGTTTGTCACTTTGATCCATACTCAGCGAGAGAGTTCGAAGGAGGCGCGAGCACTGATTGACCGAGTCGGAGTTAGACTCTCCGAACTCCAGCGCGCCGACTGAACTGAGTCAATCGCGCATTCGAAGTTAAAACCAGTAAATGAGACTCAGTCCTGCATCAACCCAGCGAACTGGAAGTCGCCCAAGGGAAGCAGTCGAAGCTCCCACGCGATTGAGTGCACCAAAGTTATAACTCACTTTTCCTTCGATTGCCCAAGATTGAGCGACGCCAAAATGCCACTGGGTGCTCGCCTCCAACCCAAAAAGGAGCGAGGTGAACTGCAGCGAATTGCGCACGTCAGCGTAACTTCCAGTTGCGACGGTAAAAGCGAAGCCTTGAGAAAAACTTGGAAAGATCACGGGAAGGAGGTTGGCCCAACTCCCAAACCCCAATTGAACATCCATGATCGACCACGGATCTGACGTCAGTCGCGCGCGATTATACTCTGAATCCGGATCCTCAAATGCAGGAAACCCTTCCGTGCCCACCGAGTCCGCCGCAGTAGGACGAACCTCCATCAATCCCCAGAGGGTATTTCCAAATCGACCTCGCAGAAAAAAATCCATGAACCCTTTTTGATATCCCACGGTCAAAGTACCGACCTGTCGATCAGAAATCGTCAGTGCTAAATCTCCACCGAATCCGACCCGCCAATTACGCTGATTCTGCATGGGCTTTGGGTAAGGGGATTCGACCATTTCTTTGGTGAGCGTTTCCCGAAGTACGGGGAGGTTTTCCCAATCGATTGGTTTCGGTTTTTTTCTAGTTTTTTTCAGAGATTCCGCAACTCCCGAGGAGTCGTTCGAACTAGGAGATAACGCATCGGGAGAAAGTGAATCTGGAGAAGTCATATCGACCGACGAACCTGCATCAGCCGACGGTAAAGAACTGTTAGGCGATAAAGAGGATTCGAGCGAGCCACCCGAGGCAGGAGAACGCTGAGGACTCGACTGGGGAATGACTTGCCACTTTCCTTGTTGATTAGGATCTGGAGCCAGCAGCACTTTTCGATTCACGGCAGCCGACAGGGCGACAGGCTCAAAAGTGAAAAAAGTGGAGGTACCGACGAACCCACTCATGAGAACGACACTCACCCAACACCGGGCGATTCGCGTCATATTCTTGCTCATCTCAGGGGTTCTCCCGGCAGGAATTCAAGGCCAATGAGGTTTGCGAATTCGATTTTCGACTTAATATAATTAATCCTCGCATCCAGGTAGTCGACGGCCGCATCCCTTGCTGTCGAGAGCGCATCCCTGAGTTCAAGTCGGTTTAAGCTTTCTGTTCGCATCCGATTCGCAAGACGACCTAAAACTTTATCCGCCTCACTGGAAACCTGCTTCTTGTTTTCTAGCTCTTGTTCGGACTGTTTTAAGTTAGCAAGTTGATTGAAGACCGTCCTACGTGCTTCCATGAGCTGATCGGTATAACTCATTTTCTCTTTTTCAAGCTTAAGTCTCTCTCTCTCCACTGTCCTCCCCAACATAAAACCGTCCTTCGTATAGAGCGGAATCGAGAGAGAAACAGCGAGGCCAAACTCCCAGTTTGCCGAATCCGTCGACGTCGTACCGAGCCCAGGCGGGGTCGAGCCGAAAATCCCCTGATTCGCAGCTATCTGGAGTCCGGAGAAACTTACCGTCGCAGCAGGCAAACGGGATCTCTCCGCTGCTTGATACGAAATTTCCTGACCTTGCAAAGTGGACTTGTAATCCCGAATTTCGATCGAGTGTTCCATAAAAATTCGAAAGGCCTGGTCAGCGGTCATGTCCACCGAGACGAACTCGGGAACTTTCCCTTCCACCTCGTAAAGGGTCCCGATTGGATCTCCAAGGAGTTGGTTCATCATGAGCGATCCTTCACGGAGGGCCGCCTGCTGCTCACGCACGGAATCTTGTGCACGCGCCAGGTCCGCTTCGGCAGTGGAAAGTTCATCTTCGTTCGACTTCCCGACCGCTCGCTCCGCTTTTCTGAGCTCTAAAATCGTTTTCGCTAAGTCTCGAGACTGCTCAGCCGTTTCGAGCTTCTCCTGCGCAATTTTCAAAGAGTAAAACTGGCTAAAAACATCCGTTCGAATTCCTCTCACGAGTGACTCGTAGGTCGACTTAGCCCCTTGCCACAAGATTTTAGCCTTCTGCCAGGCGCTCCAATCCTTCCAACCATTGAAGAGATTGTAACTTCCCAAGTTCATCAAAACAGTCGTGCTCGGGATCACGCCGCTTGAGTAGGTCTCGCGACCTGTATCACTTCCATCTGCACTCGGAAATTGTCCGACTGTATAATTCGCTGCCATCCCAGTCACGCCGACTGTGAATTCCGGGATAAACATCGTGTGAAACGCAGTCTCGTAGTCAAGCTCGGCGACCCGGAGGTCAATCGCCCCATTCTTGATGTCTCGGTTGCCATTCTTCATTCGCTCAAAGGCCTGTTTAAGAGTGATCTTGACCCGAGCACTTGAGAACTGAGGGGAGTCGTCAAGCTGTTCATTCCCTTCCCCTGAGGACTGCCCCGTGGGTGCACTCTGTGCTCCAGAGGGATCCGCCGCCGAAGAGTCGCCTGCGACCCCAACTGGATCAACGGGTGCAGCCGGTGGAACCGCTTCCTGCGCCAAGGACGAGGGCGTGAGAGCGAGCTGATAGATATTGAACAGGATTAAACATCCCGCGAACCAAAGCGTACCGGCCGACCGAGCCCGTCCAAGACTCGATCGAGAGCATAAGGGACTATTAACCGAACTATGGCTGCGTTTTTCGCGGATCATCCTGAGCTCGCGATCTCCCAACCGCCATCATAAGGATCTCGCGATCTGATTTACAGACAGGACGAACACAAGTTGAGGGGAAGGAGTGAGAATTTCGCCTCGAAGGGGCAGATCTTGCCAGCGTCAAATAAATGACCCCCCCCTCGACCCGCCCAACCACCTCAATGCCAGCTTGTCCTCCTTCGAAAGGATGCGACAGATATTGCGAAACCCGATCAGCGATCTTAATCTTTTCTTCAGCTTCTCTCAGAATGGATCAACCCCGGGGTAACGTACCGTTATGGCAACATCGAAAATGAGAATGAGCGCTCTTCTGTTGGTTCTCGTTGCGTATCAGTTCATGACTATTGAATTAAGCGCACAGGAAAGCGGGACAGCGTCGTCGCCACCAGCGAATCCGGGCGCCCCCGTCTCAGCCGAAGGTTGTGGAGCGTGTCCCGAAACGGACGCTTTGAATCGGCTTCGCAGCGAAGTTCAGAGCCTAGAAGACCTCGATAAAAGAAATCGGCTATTTATAGATAAGAACCCTTCAGACGAAGGAAATAAACGTAAGGCCATCTCCAACCTCACGATCATCGCAATCAAGATCGAAACCGCTAATAACTACATTCAAGCCATTTTCAACAAGTGCCCCGCCTGTCGAACCTGAGGACCAACCCATGCAAAATACTCCACTCAAGAAACCTGCCTTCAAGCGTAGCTGGAAGAACTTTCTCATCGACCCAAAATTTCAGCTCCGATATGCATTTTGGTTAAGCGGCACAGGCGTAATTCTCGTCGCGGCAATTACCGTCGTTTTTTATTCCTATATCCGAAACAACTACGCTGTACTCGTCGACCTCAGTCCGATGACCGACGATGCCAAGGCGCTGCTTTACGATGAGCTCAATCAAATCATCGTCCGACTGGCGGCGATCTCGACCGTATTCATTTTGATGATGACTTTCTTAGGGGTCATCATTTCCCATCGAGCTGCAGGCGCAGTATATCACTTCAAGAAAGTCTTCCGCCTGATCGGTGAAGGTAAAGTCGATGAACGCATCCAACTTCGCCCGGGAGACGACTTCCAGGACGCAGCTGCCGATTTCAATCAGATGATGGACCGCTTACGCGATCTCCAGGGCCGAACGAACCCTCCTCAGTGAAAAAATTGACTCAATCGAAAAAAAACTGACGTTTCTGCTTGGCGGATCTTAGATTCGCTTATAAAAAACTTGTGCAGGCTTAGGTTGCAGGTAAACTTTCTGAAATGATCGGCCCCCGGATAGGGCCGATGGGACCGCCTCTCCGGACAGCGATGACGCTTATCCAGGGGAATATTTAGGTCCCGGAAGGAAAAGAGAAGAGTATGGATGCTAAGACTCTGGCCCGTTTCCGTGGTGCCCTGATCGCTGAGAAACAGCGTCTTCTGAATAATTCGAAGAACGCCTTAAAGAGTGAAATCTCTTTGTCTCCCGACGATCTCTCTGACGAGACCGATCTTGCGGCCAGCGAGATCAATCAAAATCTCATCTTTAAACTCAGAGACAGGGAACGCCAACTGATGGCGAAAATCGACGAAGCTCTCGATCGCATGGACGAAGGAACCTTCGGAACTTGCGAGGATTGCGAAGAGCCTATTGAACCAAAGCGCTTGGAAGCCCGCCCGGTTTCCACTCTCTGCGTCGCCTGCAAAGAAAAACTCGAACACCGTCAAAAGATTTACGCCTAATCACGCAGGGGCGGAGCCCCCGTTGGCGTAACCAAGGAAAACCAAGCTTTTCTCGCGGATAGCTCGGTCAATCCACCAAATGGCTCTCACCAAGGACTAGGTGTGGGCCATTTGCTTTTTTGGGGCATCAACCCCTTTACTCCCCATCGCCATCTTCCTGTCGACATTGTCAAAAAAAGGCCCGTTTTTCTGTATATTTAGGTGCGAACTACCCACGAAGAGTTCTCAAGTCAGTGCGCTTTTCTTCCGAATCTTTCTTTGAAGTCAGACAGCTCACCCGCCCCTGGGTGAACTTGAACAACAACGGAGACTTTCGGGAATGGTAACTAATTACGACGGCGAACAGGTTGAGATCCCAGAAACCCTGCCCATGCTCCCTGTCCGCGATATTGTAGTG
>CANMSW010000083.1 GCA_947500275.1 Bacteriovoracaceae bacterium
AACGCTACGTTGAAAAAATCCGCAAAGAATCTCGGATTACTTTTCGCGATTTCGACGTGAAGAACTTCCAGCGCGAAGTCGAAATTTGTTATGATATCTACAACTCTGCGTGGGAGAAGAACTGGGGATTCTTCCCGATGAGTCGCGAGGAGTTTTTCTTTGCTGCAAAAGACATGAAACTTGCTCTGGATCCGGAGTTTGCGTTCATTGCTGAAGTCGGAGGAAAACCTGCTGGCTTCATGCTTGCGCTTCCCGACATGAACCACATTTTCAAAAGAATCCCCTCCGGAAAGCTCTTCCCTACCGGGCTTTTCAAACTCCTACTCGGACGCAAACTTCTGAAAACCGTGCGCATCATTACGCTCGGCGTGAAGCCTGAGTTCCGTGGGAGCGGGATTTTCGCTCTCTTCACGTATGAGTCATTCAAACGCGCAAAGCGCCGTGGACTCGTCGGCGGTGAAGCGTCTTGGATCCTCGAAGATAACGAGGCAATGAATAAGCCATGGCGAGATCTTGGGGCGCCTCTCTATCGCCGTTGGCGCATTTACGAACGCGCGCTCTCTTAATCACGCGTTCGCGCGCAACCCGATCCTGCCAAACAAAAGCGGGCTTCAGAGTGATTCCTCTGAAGCCCGCTTTTGTTTTTAAATTCGAAATTCGCTAAAATTAAGGCTGAATCGTACGCTTGACGCGGCTGATATCGTAACCCTTGAGCGCCTGACGATCGAGGATTTCCTGAATCTGCGATTCTTCCATGTGGGGAGAACGGCTCAGGATCCAGAGGTAGTCTCGGCTAGGGTGCCCAACCACTGAGTACTCGTAATCGCCACCGAGCTCGATCACCCAATAGTCGCCGCTGAAAGGCCAGAAAAACGAAACACTGAGCTTAGATGGAACGGAAAGATCTGGAATCTTCGCTTTTCCATGAGCCACTTTCAATTCGCCCTCTAAGGAATCCACGAAGCAACGGTTGACGACGCGCACGGTCTTCTCGTTGATCAGAGAATACTCTGCTGTGGTTCCGGTGCAGCCCTTCTGAAAGCTTTGCGGGATAGCAGCGATTTCGTACCAAAGGCCCAGATAGCGACCCACCTGGAAATCTTGAACCACTTCGAGCTCGGGAAGGTCAGGCCGAGCTTTACCGAAAGCATGGGAATTCTGAGCCTGACTCACGACAGCAGCGCTCAAAAGCAAAGCAACCATCAACGCGTTTCGAATCATTTTCAACATAGGCCCCCTGCTACCCGAGCATGCACTAAAGTTCAAATAAGATTAAACTGATGCAACAGTTGGGGCGATTGAGATGCCGACGTGTCGGCCGTCAACCGGAGGGCAAGGCCTGCGAAACGACCGCAGCGGCACCCGACGCACCGCGAACGGCATCCGACTGCCCCGCTTCAAGCGCTTCAGACCGAACGGCTTCCCAGTAGCTCCGCAAGGATTGCCAATCCCGGTCGTTCAAAGCCGGGGTCCCTTTGACCGTTCGATGTAAAGGAGAAAACGCCTTTGAGTCGAGTGCGGTCAGATGAGAGGGACTCGACTTCACCTTCTCGCCGCCACTCGGCAAACTCGCTGGAGCCACCGATACAGGTCGCGCCCCCGTCAACAAAGGCGCACGCCCGGACTCGTGACACGCCAAGCAGCTATTCAAAAAGACTTTTTCACCGCGAACGGCGATGGGATCCGTCCTCCGGCGAAGAATGGAGGAACTGAAGCGCTCGCGAGAAGAGGCGAGCTCAATCCTCCCAACATTCTCTAAAAAGAAACTCTCCAGGGGCGCCCCTTCGGCTTGGATCCGGGCCTGGCTCGATTGCGGCGGGATTGCCGTCAGCGCCCCAAGCGCACGGCCTTCGCGGCTCCACGCCATCAGAAACGGAAACTTTTTCAGAAGCGCTCGCGGGATCAAAGCACGCGCATCGCCTGTAGAGGAATGGAGGACGATCAAATCCACCTGGGCACGCTCTTCGACCAGCATTCCGTCGAGCGCCGACTGGATCACGTCGGAAAGGAGAACCCCTTTCCACTCCTGCTTACGGCCTGACTGAGGAGTCTGTCCCCCCATCAGGTTCCCCGGCCAAGACTCCACCAGGGTCTTAGCGGGACCTAAATTCCGAACTTCGAGTAACGAAAAACTTTTCAGTGCTTTCCAGCCCGAGTCCCCCAGGGTCCGGCGGCCAATTTCTAAGGTCACCTGAGGTGCCAAAGCGGAATCGACCAGCGGGACCCCACCCGCCCAAGAAACCGGCCCGGCGGCCCCCAGAGCGGCAAAACTGAGTGCCACGGCAAGCGAAGCGGACCAAAGGCCAATGCACGGACTGAACGAGTGTCGAGGCTTCATGGGTGAGAACTTTCGAAAAGTTTCGAAAACATTCCTTATATTTCAACCGCTTGCCGGCCTGACGTCAAGCACCACCCGCCTTCAAAGTGAAAGAGAGGCAAAGGTTGGGCAAAAGCAAAAAGCGGAACAAAAAACGAGGGTTGCTGCATTCTGGGAGGGCGTGCTAAGAAAGCCACCAAGACTGGTACCTCGAAAGTGGGCCGATCCAATCGCCCGCTTTTTTTTCGCCCAAAATGGGATGCGGACCGATCAGATCTCCCTGTTTTTTGGCCTTTTTCGGCATTTTGCTGAAAGCAAAAGACGGACGAGAGACACGGAGATCGCGCCTCAAGGCGACCACAAGAGACTAGTAAAAGGATTCATGTCGGAAAGAATGGAATTAAAAACGGAAAACCAAACCAGCACCTCGAACGCTACTCCTGCGTCGTTGAGGCTTATTGGCGTTCCCCAGCATTCCCAGCCCCATGCTGACCTCTGGTCGCGGATCACTCCCCTTCTCGAAACACTCGGCTATGAACTGATCCACTTGGAAGCCCACATCGGCCGCCAAAAAATTCTTCGACTGTTTATAGAGCACTTGGAATGGAGCAAAGGCGGAATCGGGATCGAAGATTGCGCAAAAGTGAGCCGCGCTCTCGACGAAGCGCTCGACACGATGGAAGAAGTCGAAGGCACTTTCAAGGGAGCCTACGAGCTTGAAGTGTCGTCCCCTGGCGTCGATCGCCCACTTCGCAACGTCCGTGACTTTGAACGATTCAAGGGACGAGAAGTCCGCCTCTATCTCGACCGACCCTTGACCGCCGCAGAGGCTTCGAATGAAGCTTTTTGCGCGAAACACCCCAAGCAAAAAACTTTCTTAGGAATTTCCCAAGGGGCAACCGCCCAGGGAATGATTCTGCTCGACGTGATGAAGGACGAGGGAACGTCGGGAAAAACAAAAGGTCGGCCAAGCCCAGCTTCAAAAGTGGGGAAAAAAGGGACGGAGTCAGCGTTACCGCGCATTACGCTCCCACCTGAGCTGATCACTAAAGCCAACCTGGAACCAGACTATGATGCTTCTGGTACGCCAGTCGGAGAAATCGAGGGAGGAACCGAACTATGAACGCAACCGAACTCAGTCGCGTGATCGAATCCGTAGGTAAAGACCGCGGGATCAAGAGAGAGATCATCATCAGTGCTCTTGAGCAGGCTATTCTTATGGCGGCTCAAAAGAAATACGGGCCTCATGCCATCCTCGAAGCTCACTACAATGCAGATACGAACGAAATCGATCTGTTCCTCTTCAAGAAGGTCGTCGATAGCGAAGACGATATGCTCGAAGAGTCGGAAGAGATTAAAATCGAGGAAGCTCGTAAGCTCGACTCAGAAGCCGTCCTTGGCGATGAGATCGGCGTAAAAGTCGAAACTCCAGATTTTGGACGAATCGACGCGCAAACCGCAAAGCAAGTGATCTTTCAAAAGGTCCGCGATGCCGAGCGCGAGATCGTTTATAACGAGTACATCCACCGCAAAGGCGAAATCATCACTGGGATCGCCCGCCGTGTGGAGCGTGGAAATCTGGTCATCGACTTGGGCAAAACCGACGCACTCTTGCCTCGTTCAGAAATTATTCCTGGCGAGCAGTTTAAGCCGGGCGATCGAGTCCAAGCTTATCTGGCCGACGTTGCGCTCAGTACCCGTGGACCCCAAATCTACTTGTCGCGCACTTCTCCAAAGTACCTCATGAAGCTCTTCGAAATCGAAGTTCCTGAGATCCGTGAAGGCATTGTTGAGATTAAACTCTGCTCCCGCGAACCTGGGGCCCGTTCGAAAATTGCGGTCACTTCCAAAGATCGCGATGTGGATCCAGTCGGCGCATGCGTCGGTATGAAAGGGATTCGCGTTCAGAACGTCATTGCCGAACTCCGCGGTGAAAAAATCGATATTATCCCATGGACCGACAATATCGCGATGTTCGTTCGCTCGGCTTTGTCTCCTGCTGAAATTTCGTCAGTAAAAATGGACGAGCGCAGCAAGACGATGGAGATCATGGTCGAAGACGATCAACTTTCCCTCGCAATTGGCCGTCGCGGACAGAACGTCCGCCTGGCTGCACAGATCACCGGATGGAAGCTCGATATCATCTCGAAATCGAAACTCCAGAAACGCATGCAAGACTCGTTGTTCATCTTCAAGCACATCGAAGGCGTCAACGAGACCCTTGCTCAGGCCATCTATCAAGCAGGCTTCGTAAACTGCCGCCAAGTAGCGGACAGTGATCTCGATACCTTGCAACGGATCCCTGGATACGGCGACGAAGCGGCTGCCCGTAAGCTCCATGAAGGCGCTCTCGCTGCAATCGAGAAGTTCGGAGACAAGGTACTGACGGGCGGGGCGCCAATGGCTCCTCTCTCCTTGACCGAAAGCGCTGTCGAGGCCGCAGCTGGGCGCGATGCAAAAGCAGATGCTGAAGAGCGTTTGCGTGCCGCACTTCGGGAACAAACCAAGCAAAACATGACGGATTCCACAGCCGCGCAAGGCTCCGGAGACACGACGAATGGTTGATCAGGACATGATGAAAGTCTACGAACTCGCGAAGGAGCTCGGGCTTCCCCCTTTGAGTTTGCTCGATCGTTTGAACGAGCTGAATATCAAAGTGAAGAGCCACATGAGCGAACTGACGCCAGACCAAGTACTTGCGGCTCGCAACTCTTTGGTCAAAGGCGAACGTATGAGGCCCTCAAGCACTGCGGCCGCTGGAGCGACATCTGCAAAGAAAGCTGCAGCAACGCGGACGCGTAAAAAGCCAGAGTCGGAGGCGCCTGCAGGGGCGACTTCAGCAGGGGCTCCCATTTCGGCGCCTACTCCAGTCGTTCAAGCCCCACCTCCCCAAGCTACGATCCATGCCGGCGCGACTGCAACTGCTCCTGGCAAGGGAGCTTCGACTGTCATTCGTCGCCGAGTGAAGTCAGACGGTGCGCTAGAGACCACGGTCACCGACAGTGCTGGGCATATCACCCAGTCGACTCAGACGGCAGCCGAAGCGGCAGCCGCTGAGCCTCGCAGTGCTCGCGGTGGCCAAGACGGTCACCCAACGATTACTGAGTCCACGCCCGATGAAAACTCGAGCCGAGTTCGAATCGTGCGCCACGACCGATCCACCGCTGAAACTTCCACGCTCACCATCACGACCACTCATGATGAAGCGGAAGAAATGGCTGCCTTGCCAGAAGAATCAATGACTGAAGAGGCTCAATCCGAAGCACCGGCGCAAGCGACCCCAGTTCCGCCAGTCAGGACCCGCCCGGCGATCGTCCTTCCTCCAAGGCCTACGGCTCCTCGCCGCAGTATCTTGAAAGTAGTTTCGCCGACCGCACCGACCAAGCCAACGATCATTCAACAAGCCCCGGCACCGATTCCTGGTCGTCCGATGCCTCGCCCAGGTGCCGTAGCAGGTGCAGCTGGAACAGCCGGAGCAGCAGGAGCGACTGATCGTGACGGATACCGTCCGATCCGCTTGACCAAAGAAAACCTCGACCAAATGGCCGAGGAAGAAAATCAGCGGAAGAAAATTGGTGGCGGCCGCGAACCCGAAGTTCGCCCCGAAGATGTTCGCTTTGCAGACTTCCGCAAAAAGGAAATGGTCTTCTTACCGAAAAGGAAGAAGCTTCCTCTTGGCAAAGAAGTCAAACGCACGGTCATCACAACTCCTGCCGCTCACAAGCGTTATGTCGAGATGGAAGGAACAATCGGAGTCCAGGCCCTTGCCAACGGGATGGGCGTCAAGGCGATCGATGTCGTTCGCAAGCTCATGCAGATGGGCCAGATGATCAACATGAACTCGGTACTCGACTTCGATACCGCGACCCTTGTCGCTGGCGAATTCCAGTACGAAGTGAAGAACGTCGAGTTCAAAGAAGCGAGCTTCATTGAAGCGACTCCTGAAGATCAAGAGGGAGACCTCAACCCTCGTCCTCCAGTCGTCACGATCATGGGTCACGTCGATCACGGGAAAACCTCCCTGCTCGATGCGATTCGTGAAGCCAATGTGGCAGGTGGCGAAGCCGGCGGAATTACCCAGCATATCGGCGCTTATACCGTTGAAAAAGACGGCAATAAGATCACCTTCATCGATACTCCTGGCCACGAGGCCTTCACCGTCATGCGTGCCCGGGGCGCAAACGTCACCGACATCGTCATTCTAGTTGTAGCGGCGGACGACGGCGTGATGCCTCAAACTCGCGAAGCCTTGAGCCACGCGAAGGCAGCAGGTGTACCGATCATCGTAGCGATGAACAAAATCGACAAACCTCAAGCCAACCCAGAGAAAATCAAGCAACAGCTCGCCGAGCTCGACTTGCTTGCAGAAGACTGGGGCGGTCAGACGATGTTTGTCCCTGTTTCGGCAGTCAAACGCACGAACCTG
This sequence comes from Bacteriovoracaceae bacterium, assembly GCA_947500275.1. Taxonomy (GTDB): domain Bacteria; phylum Bdellovibrionota; class UBA1018; order UBA1018; family UBA1018; genus CANMSW01. The sequence goes on from CANMSW010000083.1 coordinate 6,744, forward strand.
GATAAGCTCCTCGAATCGATTCTCCTTCAGGCAGAAGTTCTCGACCTCAAAGGGAATGAAAAGGTTCGGGCAACCGGTACAGTCCTCGAAGCGCGCCTCGAGCGCGGCCGAGGCCCTGTCGTTAGTATGCTCGTCCGTCGTGGCGTACTCCGAGTCGGAGATCCCGTTGTTTCCGGTTCGAACTGTGGAAAAGTCAAAGCCATGATGGACCACACCGGTCGCATGGTGAAAGAAGTTCCACCGGGAATGGCTGCCGAGGTCTTGGGCTTTGAGAGCGTTCCGAACGCAGGCGATCGATTTGACTCCCCTAAAACGGATGTTGACGCTCGCTCCATTGCAGAGAACCGCGGCTTGAAAGCGAAAGCTCAAGCTGCTGCAACTGCAAGCGGCAAAGTCTCACTCGAAGATGTGTTCTCAAGGATTCAGGCTGGAGCGATGAAGGAACTGAACCTCATCCTGAAAGCCGACGTCTTCGGGTCGGCCGAAGCGATTCGGGACAGTCTGGTGAAACTCTCGAACGAGAAGGTCAAAGTGAAAGTCATTCACACCGCTCCAGGTGGAATTACCGAGAGCGATGTCCTTCTGGCAACGGCTTCGAAAGCAATCATCTTGGGCTTCAACGTTCGCCCAGAGACGAAAGCTCGCCAAGAAGCAGAAGCTCAACACGTCGAAATCAAGTGCTACAACATCATCTATGAACTCATCGACGAAGTAAAAAAATCGATGGTCGGACTCCTCGACAAGAAAAAAGTCGAGAAGTTCGTGGGCCGCGCCGAAGTGCGCCAGCCGTTCACCGTACCAAAAATTGGAACCGTTGCCGGTTCTGCAGTCATCGACGGCAAAATGCTCCGGGGAGCGAACGTTCGTTTGCTCCGCGACAGCCGCGTAATCTGGGACGGCAAAATGTCATCCCTGCGCCGTTTCAAAGACGACGCAAAGGAAGTGGCAACCGGTTACGAGTGCGGTATCGGACTCGAGAACTACAACGATATCAAAGCAGGCGATATCATCGAAGCGTACACCATCGAGATGGTCACGCCAGACATGAACAGCTGATAGCTTGTTGAGGAGTATTTAGTAGAATGCAAGCTACACGTCGTGCCCGTCTTGAATCAGTGATTCTCAAGGAACTTTCCACCGTGGTCCCGCGGTCCATCAAGGACCCGCGGGTTCCACCCGTGACCTTCACCCGCGCAGAAGTGACCGAAGATGGTAGCCAAGCTACTGTGTTCGTGACCCTTTTGGGCGGTGGAATGACGGATCGGGATGGAAATGAAATCCCCGAAGAGGTTTTAGCGCAGAAAATCCAAGCCTGTTTGAATGGCTTGGCTTCGTCGTCAGGCTTTCTTCGTCGCCACCTGGGGGATGTTCTTGATATCCGCTTCATCCCAAAATTGATTTTTAAAGAAGACCACGGGATCGCAAACGTGAGCCGCGTGCACGATCTTCTTCGTGAAATCAAAGCGACTACTCCTTCTTCTTCCACCCCACAAACAGGGAAGAAGTCGTCCGAGTAAATGGACCTCAAAAATATTCATGGAGCTTGGCTCATCGATAAGCCTGAAGGAATCACTTCCTTTGGGCTTATCGAAGCTATCCAGCGCGCTTTGCGCGCGAAAACGGGTCTCAAGAAAAGCGAACTCCCCTCCCTCGGACACGGTGGAACGCTCGATCCGTTCGCGACCGGGCTTCTGGTTGTGTGTGTGGGTCGCGCAGTCAAGCTGACTCGCTGGTTTTTAGGCTCAGACAAAACCTACTCGGGCCGGATCCGCTTTGGGGAGACGACCATCCCAGGCGACCCCACAGACGAAATATCGGAACACCTGGGTCGACTCCCTTCGCCTGAAAACGCGATCGCGGAAGCCCAAGCTTTTGTCGGTCGAGAGTACTTACAAATCCCCCCCATGCACTCGGCCAAGAAACAGGGCGGCAAGGCCCTCTACGAACTTGCTCGCGCTGGGATCGAGGTTGAGCGAAAGCCGAAAACTTGTACTATTCGGTCATTCGAACTGAAGAACTTTACCTCCCCGTCGGAGTCCCCTCAAAGTGGGCAGCCCGTCACCACGTGCGAGTTTCTGACCGAAGTCACCTCGGGAACCTATATCAGAGTACTTGCGCAGGATTTGGGGCAAAAACTGGGCACAAGAGCGATGCTTGAGACCCTTCGACGTGAGGGGTCCGGACCGAAGTGCCTCAAGGATGCGATTCCTCTGGCGACACTGTTGGAGAGGATCACGGATCCAGATACTAAAGCGTCCCTGACTCAGGGATTATTCTGGATTCCGTTTGATCACGTCCTGGATGATCTTTTTCCTGAAGTGATTTTGAGTGAAGACGAAGTACGCG
>CANMSW010000084.1 GCA_947500275.1 Bacteriovoracaceae bacterium
ATTTCTTCTTCTCCTGGCGCGTAGAATCGTTCCCTACAAAAGTTTGTCCTGGCTGCTCACTCATGATTCTACCCACTTTCTGATCATCTGTTGAACTAGAGCAGGGTTTGCCTTGCCTCCAGTCCGTTTCATGATTTGTCCCACTAAGAATCCAATCACTTTGTCCTTGCCCGACTTCAACTCGTCTACTTGCGCGGGGTACTCGGCGAGTACCTGTGCGACGACAGGCTCTAGGGAGCTAAGATCGGAAACTTGTTTCAAACCATGCTTTTCAATAATGGTATCTATGGACTCGCCAGTTTTCCACGCATTGTTCAGAGCCTGCTTCACTCCCGCGCTTGAAATCACTTGCGCCGCTGCCGCCCGCGCTAAATCCACAAAGTGCGCCGGGGTAATCGGGAGATCCTCCAAAGCGACCGACTCTTCATTTAATTTTCGCGAAACTTCGCCAGTCAATAAGTTGGCTATCCCTTTGGCAAGATTTGACTCTTGCTTCGCGATCAGCTGCATTGCTGAGTCAAAGACCATCATGATCGAGCGGTTCCCGGTAATCACCCCCGCATCATAAGCGGATAATCCCAACTCACTCTGATATCGACGGCGCTTTGCCTGTGGAAGCTCCGGCAACTCCGAGCGCCATCGAGCGAGAGCATTGGTCGAGACTCGGGCTGGGACTAAATCGGGATCCGGGAAGTAGCGATAATCTTCTGCCTGCTCCTTCGAGCGCATGGAAAGAGTGACTCCCCGATCAGAGTCGAAGGTCCGCGTTTCCTGAACCACTCGCGCTCCAGATTTCACCACTTCAATTTGCCGCGCGATCTCATACTCGATCGCCTTTTCAACAAACCGGAACGAGTTGACGTTTTTAACCTCGACCCGAGTTCCAAGCCTGGATTCACCCTTTAAGCGAACGCTGACGTTCGAGTCGCAGCGAAAGTTGCCCTCTTGAAGGTTCCCGTCGCTAATCCCGAGCGTCGTCACAATCCCATGCAGCTCTCGCAGAAATTCAGCCGCCTCATCGGCGTAACGAAAGTCCGGTTCGGTTACGATTTCAATCAAGGGTACGCCGGCACGATTGAGGTTCACGAGTGTTGCCCCACCCTCGTGAACGCTCTTTCCCGCATCCTCTTCTAAATGAATTCTTCTCACTTGAACTTGAGAAGATCCACGCTGCGTCTCGAAAGAAAGACTCCCCCATTCACAAATTGGGAGTTCGTACTGACTAATTTGATATCCCTTCGGAAGATCCGGGTAAAAATAGTTCTTCCGGGCAAAAATACTCTCGGAGTTAATTTTACATCCCAGCGCGAGTCCGGCCTTTGCTGCGAATTCGATGACTCGCTCATTCAAGACAGGAAGGGTCCCAGGATGGCCGGCGCAGACGGAGCAAAGATTTGAATTCGGAGCCAGATCCGAGATCGAGCGTCCTTGCGGAGGTTTCGCAGGGCATGCGCAAAAAATTTTTGTCTCGGTGGCTAACTGAACGTGAACTTCAAGACCAATAACGGCTTCGAACTCTAAACTCATACGAGATCCTCCCCGCGTACGCGGCCAAAAGATCGCGCGATCGAAAGTAATTGATCATCCGCCCCAGAGCGTCCCATGAGTTGCACGCCAATGGAGAGCCCATCGGCGTCACGTGACCAGGGGAGGCTGAGAGCGGGAATTCCTGCTAAGTTGGCGGGAACCGTATAAAGATCGTTCAGATACATCTCGAGCGGGTCTTTTGTTTTTTCTCCGGCGCGAAAGGCGGGGGTGGGTGCCACCGGTGAAAGGATGCAGTCCACACTGCTCAAGGCGGAATCCAAATCGTCTGCAATGAGAGCCCGCACTTTTGCAGCGCGGAGGAAATACTCGTCCGAATAACCGCTCGAGAGCGAAAAGGTTCCAAGAAGGATTCTCCGCTTCACCTCGGCACCGAAAAGACTTCGATTGACTGAATGGAACTCCTCTAGGCTCCGAGCGGAGACGGCATGGGGTGAACGACTGCCATATCGGACGCCATCAAAACGAGAGAGATTACTCGAAGCCTCGCTCACGGCTACTACATAGTAAACTGCGATCGAGTGTTTTACTCGTGGGAGAGAAACAGGAATCACCTCAGCCCCTGCGCTTCTGAGCGCCTCCACGCAAGACTCCATAGCCTCACGAACCGAAGGAGCGGCCCCCAGCCAAGACAACTCTTGAGGGACCCCTACGCGGAGCCCCTTCATTTCCGCCTCCCCCATTCCGGCGATCGGCGGCAATCCGAGCGAAGTGGACTCGAGTGGATCATGGCCCGAGATCACGGCGAGCACTTGTGCCGCATCATCAAGTGAACGCGCCAAGGGTCCAACCTGATCTAAAGAGGATGCAAAGGCGACTAAGCCCGAGCGACTCACTCGACCGTAAGTGGGCTTCACTCCGAAAACCCCACAATAAGAGGCCGGCAGGCGAATTGACCCTCCAGTGTCACTACCTAAGGCTACCAAACATTCGCCCGCCGCTACTGCAGCAGCCGAGCCACCACTTGAACCTCCGGGGATACGATCCGGATGAGTCGGATGAAGAACGCGGCCGAACGCGGAATTCTCATTCGATCCTCCCATGGCAAACTCATCGAGATTCAACTTCCCGAGAGTAATGGCTCCAGCACTCTCGAGTCGCTCCACAACCGTGGCGGAGTAAGGAGCGATATAACTTTCAAGCATCCGCGAAGCACACGTCATCCGTACGCCTTCGACAGCTAGATTGTCCTTGATCCCCATAGGTACACCCAAGAGGGGGTGAGTCGCTCGAGGCACTTTGCCGCCATTCAACTTCAAAACTTCTTCGGCCAGTGACGCTTGATTGAGAGCGCGCTGTTCACACAGAGTGATCCAGGCATTCAGGCGATTGGGGCGAGCCTGATCTAAAAAGTGCTGCGTCACAGCCGTCGGGGTCCATTCCCCGGATTCATAAGCCTGGTGTAGCTGCCTAATCGATTTGAGCGAGTCCAGTTTGCTCATAGGTGCAGATCTCCTTGGAGACAATTAAAGGACCGGAGGAACGACGAAAGCCCCTTCTAATTGCTGAGGGGCGCATGCGCCGACTTTGCGGGCACCTTCACGAAGAGCCTCGTTGGACCGCGGACGATCTTCCCGTGTCCCTTCAGCCATTTTTGAAACGGGAGACAGGAAAGGCTCCACGCCTTCAACCACCACCGATTGAAGTTCAGCAACATGTCCCAAAATAGAATCAATTTGAGGCCCGAAAGATTCAATCTCATGATCCTCGAGCTTCAAGCGAGACATCAAAGCCAACTTTGAGATTCGCTCGGTTCCCAGTTGCAACGTAGTCGATTTCAGATCTTGATTCACGCTCGCCCCCATTTGCCGAAAGACTTATTGAAAACCTTTTCGCTGCAAAACTCCAGAGGGCTTCAATCACTTCCGCTCGAGGTGATCCTTGACGAAGCGCCAAAGGAATTTACGCCGGTCGCGCGCCGAAAACTCGATGGTCACACGAAGTGCATCGCCGCTGCCTTCCAGCTGCAGAATAGTCCCGCGACCATAGTCAGGGTGCTGAATTTTTTTGCCAACGCCCGGTGCCCCCGGATCCTCATCCGAATCGTTCTCAAAAGGATTAATCTGCGAAAAGTCAGAACTACCCGCAGTGGTCCGCTTCGAGGCCGTCTTAGGTGCTGCCCCCCAAGTCCCTGCTGAACCCCAAGAATTTTCAGACGGGGCCGCCTTGAAACGCGAGTGCCCTGATCCCTGTGCGAAATCTTTGAAGTCAATGGCATCCGCCGGGATCTCATCAAAGAAGCGAGCGGGTTCCTGATAAGTAATATTTCCCCAAAGGCGCCGTACCACCACGTGAGTCAGGTAAAGGTATTCGCGAGCGCGCGTCATTCCTACATAACAAAGCCTGCGCTCTTCCTCGATCTCACCCTCTTCGACCTCTTCCCAAGGGCGAACGGAAGGAAAAAGTCCGTCTTCCATCCCCACTAAAAAGGCGACTGGAAACTCCAGGCCCTTGGATGAATGCAAACTCATCATATTTACGGACGATACATCTTGAGTGTTTCGATCGCCCTCACTCGCAAGCGCGGACTGCTGAATGAAAACCACCAAAAGCTCCGGCTTGGCCGCATCCCGCTCTTCATCTGACTTATTTGCGAACTGGTCCTCCTCGAACTCCTGCAGAAGGGTATCAAATTCTTCCAAGTTTTCGATCCGCGCCAAGGACTCGTCGGTTCCTTCCGTGCGCAGTTCTCGGACATATCCAATTTCATCGAGGACCTTATGGTAAAGCTCGGTGATGAAAACGCGCGGTTGCGCTTCAATCAGTCGCTCCATCAATTCAACGAATCCTTGCAGCTTTTTAGCCGCTGCGCCTGAAATCACCCCTGAGCCACTGATTGCATCTTTCAGCGCAAACCAGAGAGAAGCGTCGGGAGCGCCCGACCTTTCTAAGACCAACTGATGGGCCTCAAGCTTATCGATTGTCGTTTTGCCAATACCTCGCGCAGGCGTATTGATGATCCGCTTTAAGCTAATTGAATCCTGAGGATTCAGAACGACTTTAAAATAGGAAAGAACGTCTTTGATTTCTTTTCGATCATAGAATCGAAGCCCGCCGACGATTTTATAGGGAACTTTTTCACGGCGAAGAACATCCTCGAATTGACGGCTTTGCGCGTGAGTTCGATAGAAAATGGCAAAATCCGAATAAGCGAGTCCCAGATTCGCGGCGAGCTTTTTGATCTCGCCTCCCACATACTCAGCTTCGGCACGTTCGTCAGCAAGTTGAGCTCGAGTGATGGGAGCCCCCTTAGGATTCTCCGTCCAGAGGGTTTTATCTTTGCGTTCGCGGTTATTGCGAATCAACTGACTTGCGGCACCAATGATCGTACTCGTGGATCGATAATTCTGCTCCAGCTTCACGACGTGCGCGCCGGGATAATCCTGCTCGAAATCGAGAATGTTTCGAATATCTGCGCCCCGCCATTTGTAAATGGACTGATCTTCGTCACCCACCACGCAGATATTCCGATGGCCGCCCATCTCTGGCTTCACGAGCGAAGAGAGGAGCAAGTACTGAGCGCGGTTGGTGTCCTGGTACTCATCGACATGAATATAGCGATAGCGGTGCTGATATTTGCGACGAACCTCTTCGTGATCGCGCATAATCCGCCAAGTCATACAAAGAATCTCACCAAAATCGAGCGCGTTATTGGCGAACAGGTCCTTCTGGTACTGCTCGTAAACCTGCTTTACTTTACGACCGAAAATATCGTGCGCCTCAGGCTGCATTTCGTGGGGTTCTACAGCGTCACATTTGGCGCGATCTATGTTTGCGCGAATGGACTTCGGATTGAACTGTTTATCGTCAATCGCAAGTTTCTCCATCACGGTCTTGATCAAACTCAATTGATCGGAGTCGTCGTAGATCACGAATGGTTTGGTAAAAGGCGTTCGATCCAACTCTCGACGAAGGATTCGGACACAAACTGAATGGAAAGTTCCAATCTCAGGCGCGCCTAAAGCACCTGAATGAGCGAGGTGGCGCTCGATCCTTTCGCGCATTTCACCGGCGGCCTTGTTTGTGAACGTGACTGCCAAAATCTGGTGCGGCGGGACGCCCTTTGCATCGATCAAATAGGCGATGCGCGAAATGAGCATCTTCGTTTTCCCGGAACCTGCTCCAGCGAGCACCATCAGGGGACCGTCCGTCGTCGTCGCAGCTTCGAGCTGCGCTGGATTCAATGACTTCAGAAAATCAGGATCTCCCTCTGCGCTTCGTACTGGAGCCGAAGGCGGACGGCGCGAAAATGGGGACGATCCCCCAGAAGAAGATGGAGCAGAACCGAAGTCGATGGACATAGTCCCACCGAGTATCCGAGGGACGCAGGGAGTTCAACCGGAGGAACGCAATCCGAGCGTCCTTCGCCCCACTTCTCTGTCATACGCGAGTCTGACTTGGTGCACGAAAAGTAAACCGAGAACCCGACGGTCTTCACTTAAAACCGGAATACAGGGGGTCTCCTCGAAAAGTCCTTGCACCGAAGAAAGGGGTTGGGAGGCCAGGACGGTCGGACTTCTCCAGCCCGCTCGGTAGAGAAGGTCCTTCACCTCGAGTAAGGACCCCAACGCACCAGACGTCTCACTCGAACGCCCCCCCGTTTGAGACTGCGCATCCATCACTTCATCAAGAGTCGTCATGCCGACGTACTTTCCGCCCGAGTCGATGACCGGAAAGAACGGATGACGCAGAGTTTCTACGCGATCAGCGAGTGTCCGAATGACCTCATGATCACGAACACACTCAACTTCCGTAGTCATAGCCTCCCGAACAAGGATTGAGTCGAGGACACTCTCTGAACGTCCACCATGAATGATGAGGCCTCGCCGCGCAGCTTCCAATTCGGGTAAAGACATCGTTTTGAGGCGACTTCGGAGCTCAGCACCAACCAGAGTGACAGCAAAGGCGGGGAAAAAGAATGCGACTTGCCCTGAAAGTTCCGCTACCAAAAGCGCCGCCGCAACCGGAGTACCCAGAACTGTTCCAGCTAAAGCAGCCCCACCCAAGAGGGCACCTTGAAGGCCAAAGGGAATGGAACCTTGACCCTCCGAAGCTGAAGAGAAAAAGAGAGCGACGGCATTTCCAAGAAATGCCCCGCCGATAAACAAAGGGGAAACGACCCCTGCCCCTCCCCAAGTCGCCAGACCCCAAGTGATCGCTAGACAAATCCCAAGCCCCAAGACGAGCGATGCGCCTGGCAACAGATTACTCCAAGGCCCTGATACGCGAGTTGATTCAAATAAAGCCTGAGTAAGTGGAACGCCACTCAGCTTCCCGAGCCATGCTGTGGAAGGAATGGCTAACTCAGGAAGTGCGACCAGAAATCCAACCAAACCCACCGCGCCAATCAGACCGCGAAAAACCTCTTTTTCGCGAGAAAGAGACTCCACTCTGCGCTCGCACCAATCACTACAACGAACGAGTGCAATTCCTACCAGTGATACCAGCACTCCAACCCCGAGAAGCAGGCCCCATTCGTCACTCCGAAGCCAGTTCCATTGAAGCTGCGCGAATCCAGTCCCCGCGGGGTCACGAAGATTGAGGCCATGAGGAAGCGTGCCGAGGATCTGCGAAGCTGATGCTCCCACGATTGAAGCTAAAACGGCCTGCATGGACCGACCGCCTACTGCAAGCTCAAGTGCAACGACGATCCCCGTGAGCGGCGCCTGAAATAATGCCCCCACCGAAGCCGCCACTGCTATGGAAACATCGCTGCGGCGTCGTAGATCAAACCACCGTGAAGACCGAGGGCGAACCCGGATCGCAAGCGCCTGTACGGCTTCGATCGATGCGCCCTCAGCACCTGTGAACGCCGTCGCCATCGCTACGAAAAACGATAGAAAAGCGCGCAACCCCCAACGCTCAGGTGAATCCGGTAGAACGGGCTCATGAACTTGGAAAAAGAGGTCGCCTAAACCGTCGTAGGGGCGCTTCCCCCCCCCTTTGGCACCTACCCAAATGGGTAAGCCGGCCGTAATCCCAAAAACCACGAGGGCTACGATCCCAAGAAGGATCACGCGCGATTGCGGATCATGCGGCAGCAGGAAAAAAACCTGCACCGTGAGTTGAACCAGAATTGCTGCAAGAAGACCTGACGAAGCGGCGAAGAACATGCCTCTCAGTTTATTCGACAGTCACGCTCTTTGCCAAGTTTCTGGGTTGATCGATATCAGTTCCATGAAGAAGCGCGAGTTCATAGCTCAGAAGCTGGAGGGCAGGCGCAACTAAGAAGGGCTGCAAGCCCTCATCCAGAGGAAGACCGACAGAATCCACACGGGGCAAGGGTAGCCAGTGATCACAGAGCGACTCCAGTCGCGAATCACCTTCACAGCCCACCCCAATGATTCTCGCCCCCCGAGCCTTAACCTCTTCAAGGTTCGAGACGGTTTTATCGCGCCAAATATCGTCAGGCGCGATGACCACCACCGCCATTCCTTCGTCGATCATCGCAATCGGTCCATGCTTCAGCTCGCCGGCTGCGTAACCTTCGGCTGGAACGTAGGCTATTTCCTTCAGTTTTAAGGCCCCTTCAAGCGCGAGCGGAAAGGAGAACCCTCGACCGATGAAGAAGAAGCCCTTCATACTCTGAAGGGCCTTCGCTACCTCGGCTACGCGTCGACCGAAACCATGGTCTTCAGAGAGGAGTTCAGCCAGGAGGTGCGGCATCCGGACGAGCTGATGAAAAACTCCGTCCACAGGAGCCATCCCCTGCTTGGATCGCGCCAAAAAACCGGCGCAAGCCATAAGGGCGAGCATCTGAGAAGAAAACGTTTTAGTCGCAGCGACACCGATTTCAGGTCCTGCAGAGGTATAGAGCGTTGCGTCGACTTCGCGACTGACCGTGCTGCCCCGAACGTTAGTAATCCCCAAGGTTTTAAAACCTTGAGATCGTACATCTCGAAGAACGGCGAGAGTGTCTGCCGTTTCGCCCGACTGAGTCACGCCGATCACAACGCTTCCCGAAGCCATCACTGGATTCCGATATCGAAACTCACTTGCGAGCTCCACTTGGACGGGAATTCGCGCCATCCGCTCGATCCAGTACTTGCCAACAAGAGCGGCATGCCAAGAAGTTCCGCAAGCGACAATCGTGATGCTTTGGGCGCCCAACAAAATCTCGCGCACGGGCCCCGCCGCGAGCGGGAACGGATCAATATGCTCGCGATCAAGAATTCCGTTCAAGGTATCAATGAGGGCAGTCGGCTGCTCGTGGATTTCTTTGAGCATGTGGTGGGCATAGCCCCCTTTTTCAATCTTCTCGACTGACCAGTCCAAATACTGAGAGGCGCGATCGATCCTTTTTCCAGAATCGAGATCGTAGAAAGCAATTCCGTCCGGCGTACCCACACAGACGTCGCCGTTTTCAAGAAAGAAGACTTCACGCGTGTACTCAATCAGAGGCTGCGCGTCG
>CANMSW010000085.1 GCA_947500275.1 Bacteriovoracaceae bacterium
TCACTTTCAACCCCTCTGACTGTGATTCATCGGGTGATTGGGGAGGCTCGGCGAGTTCCATATGGATCTACGGGGGACGGAGCACCCGAGTTCCGTGAATCGCTCCCGGCACTTCGGTCGATGAGGCACATCCATCCGTGGATTCCTTGCGCCCCTTCGGGGCTGCGCCTTCCATGGCGCTAGAGGCCTCATCGACCGCAGCACCGGGGGCAATTCACGAAGTCAGTTCCGCCGCAGAATACGGGGACGGAGCACCGCTCAACGCCGCCCGAAGCACTCGAATCGATCAGCTCCCCAGCCATGCGAGATCACGAGCGAGCGGAGGTTAAAGTCCGGGAGCCAATCTTGAATTCGTTGGGCTGCCCAGTAGTACTGCGTTCGCGACGGGCTCCCGTGGCCCGCAGTGTCCTCACCGTAAAAACGCCAGACGTTCTCGTCGCCCGGCGGGTGAAGGCAGGCCAAGAGCGCACCCTCGATTTGCTGATGGTTGTTCACGCACCATTCGTACTCGTGGGGCTCGTAGTAGTGGTGGGTGGCGAGGTCGATTTCCGGAAAAAGAAGCTGTGAGAAAAGGGTCGCGAGCCCTTCACTCACTAAGTGCTCTTGAGCGGTCACGGCTTCCAGGTATTCCGCGCGTGATATCTGAGCGAGCGGCTTGCCCAGGTGCCCCCAAACTTCAGGTTGGTGATCGCGGTGCACGTGCGAAAGCTCGTGCGCAGTCAGGGCCCGCAAGTAATCAAGATTTGCGTCGGGGAAGTCCACACCCAAGAGCACCCGGTGGTGCCCCTGATCATAACGCGCGAATCCATCAAAAGCGCCCAGGCTTGGAACCAAATGGAGTTCGCCCGGCAGCTCGCGTCCGGGAGATAAAATGGACTCGACCCGTGTCACCAAAGCGCGAGCGGCCGGCAAGTACGCCTGTGCCGTTTTCTGCGCGTGCGCTGCGTAGCTTGGGGTAAGCATCGAGTCTTCGAGTTCCCGCCAGTCGATGCTCCAATGCTCGGCCTGGCTCGCAAAGGGGGACAGACTCCGGGTGGCCTCCACCGCTTTCTGGATCGAGCGGCTTTCAAGGAGGGTTTGGGTAAACGGACTATAGACGTCAATTATTTTCATTGAGATAACCTCCTCGGTTTTTGTCCGCATTCCCTTGACGGAGTCGGGAAGTGAACCCACCGTGTCAGTATCCCGCTTTTCTTTGATTTTTAGAAGAGAGTTGGGCGCCGACCCGAACGAAGGTGGCCATCAGACCGAGAGTTGAAAATCGAATCGAGCTCTCAGGAAAGGATCTGTCTCCATGAACTGGTTTAGACGCATTTTATTGTTCTTATTGGTGAACGTTTTAGTGATGACGACCATTTCGGTCATCCTCTCCTTCTTTAACGTTCAACCCTATTTGACGGCTGCGGGTCTGAATTACGGATCCCTGGCCGCGTTCTGTCTGATCTGGGGGATGACCGGCGCTTTGATCTCGCTCGGGCTGTCTCGGATCATGGCCAAATTTTCCATGGGCGTGAAGGTCATCGATCCGAATACGCCAGACCCGACTCTACAGCGCTTTGTCCAGATGGTTTACCGCATGGCCCGGCAGGCCGGACTAACGGTGATGCCTGAAGTGGGGATTTACGATTCCCCCGAAGTGAACGCCTTTGCGACGGGGCCAACGAAATCGCGCGCTTTGGTGGCGGTTTCGACCGGCCTTCTCCAGCGCATGAGTCACGAAGAAGTCGAAGGTGTCGTGGCGCATGAAGTGGCCCATATCGCCAATGGTGATATGGTCACAATGACGCTCCTTCAGGGGATCGTGAACGCGTTCGTGATGTTCCTGGCGCGCGTGATCGCATTTGCGATTTCACAGCGCTCAAGCGACGACGAACGCCGCTCGGTCCACGTCAGTCCGTTCCTCGTCATGGCTATTGAAATGGTCTTGATGCTCTTTGGTTCGATGGTCGTGGCGTGGTTCTCACGGTGGCGCGAGTTCCGAGCCGATGCAGGCGGTGCACGCTTGGCCGGTCGGGACAACATGGTGCGGGCTCTCAGCCGCTTGAAAGCGAACATCGAAGGCGTGGATACGCATTCTTCGCCCGCTTTCATGTCGATGAAGATATCGACTCGCCCGAGCGGATTCCTGGCCCTCTTCAGCTCGCATCCGCCGCTGGAAGACCGGATCGCACGCCTTCAGGCTGCTTCTCGACTCTGAGGAGCACCTCGCTCGCGAGGCTTAACGATTCTCCAAAACGAAAACCCCCGGTGCTCTTGCGAGGACCGGGGGTTTTTCTTGTTTCACGGATCGTGCGCTTAGCGCTGGCGCCAGCCGTAGACTTGAACGCGCGCTTGGCGATGGCTGTAACCTTCAGCGTCGCCTGCAATGCGAATTTCACGAATGCAGCGGCGGCCACCGTCGAGGTCTACCCAACGAGTCGAGCTCCAAGGTGCGAAACGCTCGCGGACGGAGAGCCACTGGGTTTGGCCGTTTCCGAAGCGAAGGACGACGGAGTCGATGTCGGCAGGAACGTCTTGGATTTCCACGCGTACAGCAACGAGGTCACGATCCCAAGCCCCATCGCGGCAGTCATTGACGTACAGCCAGTCGATGTCTTGCCCACGAGGCGAGAGGTTCGTTTGTCCGAGCAGCACTTCGCGGCCCGAGCCGTAGCCAGGGTACGGGTGCGAGTGGCCAGGGTGCGCTTGAGCGACGCTGGATGCGATCAGCGTGAAGAGTCCGAGAGCGATAGTTTTCAACGCAGACTGAGCAAAGTTCATGGGGGGTTCTCCTTTGTGTTAATAAAAGACGTGCGCACAGTGCCGCCCGTCTCGTGAGTTGTCCATGAGGCCAAAGATACCGTCGGAATTTCTCCAATCTAGGGTTGACCGATCGGAGGACTGCAGTTGGCGGGTCATTCCCCAATCTAAACGAAGATCTTGCTTCCAAGTCCTGGTCCAAGGGAGTTGAAGAGAAGAACAGGCAACTCAGATAAGGACTCTCGGTTGAGCTCACCTCGCGTCATCTTTCACTTCGATTTGGATTCGTTTTTCGTCTCCGCTGAGCGGCTGCGGGACCCGACCCTCGTCGGTAAGTGCGTCGCGGTTGGGGGGGATCGCGAGCGGGGTGTCGTTTCTTCGGCCTCCTATGAGGCCCGGAAGTTTGGCGTTCGCTCGGCCATGCCGATGGCGCAAGCGGTGCGCCTCTGTCCGCAGCTTATCGTCGTGAAAAGCAGCTTCGAACTTTACTCCCGCCTCTCGCAAGCTGTTTTTGATATCGTTAAAAGATATACCCCCATCATCGAGCAAGTCAGCGTGGATGAAGGCTACCTCGATATGACCGGGACGCGACTGCTCTGGGGCACGCCCGAAGAGGCGGCTTCGAAAATTCGTGCTGCGGTTCGGAATGAAACGGGACTCGTGTGTTCGATCGGGATTGCTTCGAATCGCTTGGTTGCAAAAGTCGCGACCGACCACTGCAAGCCCGATGGTCTGCTTGAAATTCCGCACGGGAACGAAGCGGCGTTCTTAGCGCCCATGAGTGTTCGAAAAATCCCCGGCGTGGGTCCGAGCACGGCCGAGTGGCTCGAGAATCGGGGCCTCAAGTGGATTCGGGATCTGCAGGGCTTTCCCGAAGATGCGCTCGAGCGGCGCTATGGTCGATATGGTTCTTGGCTTTTTCGTGCCGCAAACGGCCAGGGGAGTGTCGAGTTTCATGAACCCGCCAAGTCGCGGAGTAGTTCGCGAGAGCGCACGTTTAGCGAAAATGTCGGTAACCGCGAAACCTTGCGCGCCAAGCTGTGGGAGCTCTGCCAGGATTTGGGCGCGCAATTACGTAAAGACGGGGATTGGGCGCGAAGCATTCGCTTAAAGATTCGGTACGCCGATTTTGAAACGCCCGTGCGAAGTCGGACGATGGAGTACCCGATCTGCACGGATGAGGAGTTGTTTCGGGCCGTCGCGTCGCTGCTTGATCAACATTGGGACTCGGAGCGCCCCTTGAGACTGATCGGCGTAGGGGTCGTGATGGGGGATGAGGGAAGCGCGCCGATTCGGCAATGGGGATTGTTTGAGAACCCGAAACAGGAATTGAAGCGTGAGGGCGTTGCGCACTTGCGCGACCGACTGCGTGAGAAGTTCGGAGAAAAAGTCGTCATCAGTGACCAGCCGGAGTGACGCGTTCCAGGGGGGCAATTGCCGACTTTGACTCGGCTTTCCTTGTAAAAATGAGGAACCCTGAGATGCTCCTCTTCATGAAAAATCGAAGCGCGCTCACGCTGCTCCTCTTCGCTGGATTTTGTTTGCCGGCTTGCGATCTACTTTCCGGCGAGGACAGTGGGGACGGAACCGTCTGTACCGAACAATACGTTTATGGTCTGACCGTTTCCGTTCAGGACGAAGCCGGGGTGCCTGTTTCTGGTGCGACTGTGACGGCGGTGGATCAGGTGGGAACCCCTCAGACTGATTTTGAAGACGCCGGGGATTCGGGCACTTTTATGGGTCTAGGCGAAGCGACAGGAACGTTCACGGTCACAATCTCGAAGGCCGGCTTCGTGACCCAGGAAACGAGTGTCACGCTCGAGTCGGACGGGTGCCATGTGGTCCCACAAATACTAGATATCACTTTAGTCGCATCGCCTTGATTCAAATCGAGGCGCGAAAGAATTCGACCACGAAAATTTCTTTCGACACGGGGAGATCCTCTGCCGTAACGATTTCGGTGCGTGCTTCGAAACCTTTGCGCTTCATTGCGTCGACGAAGTTTTGCAAGTAGGGGCGTGCCGGATCAGCAATGAGGGCGCGGCCAGTTCGAGGGTGCAGGAGTTTCGTCAAAACTTCAGGAACGAGCTCGGCATGCTTCGCTTCATAGAGGATGTCGCTTCCGATCACTCGATCGAAAGGCCCGGCGTTTGCGAGGAAGCTCGCGAGCGCCTGCGGATCTTGGGCCCAGTCTAAGGTGTGATATCGAAGGAACTGTTCCGGAATCTCGTTTAAGAGTCGATTGCGCTCGAGGAAGCGCGGGACTTCGGGGTGGTAATCGGTGGCCTCGACGGGGATCCCATTTCGGGCGAGCGTGAGTGCCGGGATCGCAAGGCCGCACCCCACTTCAAGAGTTCGCATGCCCGGGGCAATGAACTGGCCGCGGCTGAGAACTTCGGTCAGCGCCCGGGCAGAGGGCCAAACCACGCCAAAATAGGGGCAGAGAACCTCTAAAAGCTCAGGCCGTCCTTCTTTTTCCAGGATTTCGAACACTTGGTCGATCGTGCCGTTGAGGTTTTCGAGAAGTTCCAGTTGAATGGAGGAACCATCCGGGAGCTGAAATGAAATCTCGCGGGTGAGGTACGGAATCGCGGGCAAGGCGGCAGTGTTGGTTTGAGGCGTCGAAGTCATAGCGATCATTTCAAGCAGTGGATTTGAGGCAGCGGCGTTCATGCCCGAAACTTTTGGGATTAGCGAGGCGAATATGGGAAACAAACGGAAGACTTTTAAAAGGGTGTTCTTCGGTTCTGCGCTTGGCCTGGGTCTGCTCAGTCTGGTTTCAGGACTGCAGGTCAATGCGGGCGATGCGCACAAGCCCGATCCTGCTGCGCTCTTATATATCGGTGATTCCCACACGGTGGGTGGATTTGGCCGGATTTTGGATCGTAAGCTCCGTGAACTGCCTGCTGCCAGTGTGGCCGCGGTCACGGTGGCTTCCTACGGGAGTTGCGGATCGTCTCCCGTGCATTGGTATAACGGCTGGAGAACGCGTTGCGGCTGGGTCGAGCGAAGCGTGGACGGAAAATCGCGGGGTGCCACAGTCGGCGCAACCCCCCATGTCGAGTTACTCATTCAGAAACATCAACCCAAGCTCCTGGTCATTGCTCTTGGCGCAAACCTCATGAGTGCGGGGATGGACTCTATCCGAAATAGCACGCGACGGATGATGGATACCGTTCGCGCGAGTGGAGCTCAGTGTGTTTGGGTTGGCCCGCCCAATGGCCGGAATAAGGCCGAGCCAAAGTTTTCAGAATTAGTCGCGGAACTGCAAAAGATCACGGAGGGGACTTGTTCGTTTGTCGACAGTCGGCCACTCACTCAGTACCCCGCAAGCGGTGGGGACGGAGCACACTTTGACGGACTCCCGGCAGCAGTGAGAGATCCGATTCTCGCCACCTGGACTTCAGGAGTCATGAACGAAGTCAGCGCGGTCTGGAAAACGATCGGCACTTCTCATGGAAACTAAGTCGGACGCGGGGCAATCCGAAGAACGTGAAAAAGCTGTTCCGTTTCGCTTATTGAACCGCGACGGAACGTTTAATGCGGTCCAGAGTGATATCCGTAAGCGGCGCCTGGGGGATGCCTATCATCACTTGCTTTCGGTCAGTTGGAAGCGTTTTATTTTAGTCTTAGGGTTCGGCTATTTGGTTATTAATCTCGTTTTTGCGACGCTTTATTTCTTTGCCGGTGAAGGGGCCTTAGCCGGCTTGGAAGAAGCGGTTGCGCAAGACCGGATCTCTCGCTTTGTGGAGTGCTTTTTCTTCAGCGTCCAGACTTTTGCGACGATTGGTTACGGTCGCGTGGCCCCGGTCACGATCTTTGCGAATGCTTTGGTGACGGCCGAGGCGTTTCTCGGGATGCTCAGTATTGCAATTCCCACGGGGCTCCTCTTTGCGCGGTTTTCAAAGCCGACGGCTCGGATCAAGTTCAGTTCCCGGGCCATCATCGCGTCGCACGATGGGACGCCTGCCTTTTTGTTTCGAATGGTCAATGAGCGGCTGAATCAAGTCGTGGAAGCGCAGGTCCGGGTCGTGATGGTGCGCAATGAGCAGACCTTGGAAGGGGAGTTCTACCGCCAGATTAACGACCTCGAGCTTGAACGGTCGGTGAGTCCCGCGTTTGTGCTCTCTTGGACGGTCGTGCACGAAATCAACGAGAATAGCCCGCTTTTCGGGGTGACGCCTGATATGTTGGTCGAGAGTGAGGCTGAGTTCATCATCAGTGTGACCGGCATTGACGACACGTTCGCGCAAACCATTCACGCGCGCTGGTCGTATGTGCCGAGCGAAGTGGTTTTTGGGGGTCGTTTTGCCGATATGCTCGAGCGCCGCCCGGATGAAGGAAGAGTGGTCGTGAGTCTCAATCAGTTAGACAGCATTGAAAACGATGAAGTCTTTGAGGGCCGTGCATGAGTCGACAAGTGTTACTTTTTGATATCGATGGGACGCTTCTTTCGTGTGGCAAAGTTTGGATCGAAGCCTACCTGGGCGCCGTACGGGAAGCTTTCCCGGGGTGGGACCTTCCGAACGTGAACTTCGGGGGAAAAACCGATTACTGGATTGCTCGCACGTTGATCACCGCCAAGCTCGGTGACGTTGAGCCTGAAGAGCTTGAGCGCCTGTCAGGTCAAATTGTCGATCGTTATATCGCCCAAGTTACTGCCCAGCAGAACGACCGAGTTTTGAAGGAAGTCCGGGTATTGCCTGGGGTGCCGGAGCTCTTGGAGCGTCTGTCCCAGGAGAAAGACTTAAGTTTAACGGTCCTGACCGGAAACATTCGGCAAGGCGCCGAGCTGAAGCTTGCAGCCGCGGCTTTGACTCCGTTTTTTGATCTCTCGCTGGGTGCCTTTGGTTGCGACCACTGGGAGCGCTCTCAGTTGCCCAACTTTGCCCTGGATCGAGCCATTTCGCGCCTGGGTCGCCAGGTGCAGGGCTGCGAACTCGTGATTCTGGGGGATACGGTCCACGATATGACGTGTGGACGGCATCTGGGCGTGAAGACGATCGGCGTCGGAACGGGCCACCCCGAGGGCCGGGAGGCTTTACTTGCCGAGCGTCCAGATCATTTCTTTGAGGACTTTTCGGATGCCGAAGCGGTGCTTCGGGCTATCCGGAGCTAAATTATAAGAATTGCCTCTTGCCGCGTCCCGCCACCTCGGTGCAGGAAGGGGGGTATGTCACTTACACTGGCAGCACCTGCTGAGTCAGAACTCCCGTTCCTCAACGTCTCCTTCTATCGGTTCCTCGATATCGCCGAAAGCGAACTCCCGGTTTGGCGGGCCTCCTTGAAGGCTCGGACCCTTCATTTCGGACTCAAAGGGACGATTCTTCTCTCTCGGGAGGGATTGAACGGCTTTCTTTCTGGGGCACCTGAGAATCTTCGATCCTTTATGGGTGAGCTCCAGTCCGAGTACCCAGGGCTCGCGGGACTTGACGCGAAAGAGAGCTTCTCGTCCGATCAGCCGTTTCGCCGGATGCTGGTCAGGCTCAAAAAAGAGATTATCACCATGGGCGTGCCGATGATCCGCCCCAAGGACACGACGGGCCCCCGCGTTGAACCTGAAACTTTGAAGCAGTGGCTCGATGAAGGTCAGGAAGTGGTCCTGATCGATACCCGAAACGACTATGAAGTGAAGCTCGGGACATTCGAGGGTGCCGAGATCCTGGACCTTAAAACGTTTCGTCAGTTCCCGGAGCGTCTTCAAAGTGCTCCTGAAGATTGGAAAGAGAAGCGCGTGGTCATGTTCTGTACCGGGGGCATTCGATGCGAGAAGGCCACGGCCCTGGCTCAGGATTATGGGTATAAGGATGTCTGGCAGCTCGAGGGCGGGATTCTTCGTTACTTTGAGAAAGTGGGCGGATCTCATTGGAAGGGTGAGTGTTTTGTCTTTGATCACCGGGTCGCACTTGACCCCGAGTTAAAAGAGACAACGACGGCGCAATGCTTTGAATGTCGCGCTGTGCTTAGTCTGGAAGATCAGCGCCCAGGCGGTCATAGTTGTCAAAAAAACAACACTCAGGCGCAGACCTAGAGTTTCAGTCGATTCAGTCGTTTCGGCAGCGTGCCTTTTTGCTCGGGAGTGGTACTCTTGAGA
>CANMSW010000086.1 GCA_947500275.1 Bacteriovoracaceae bacterium
CTTACCGGGCGTCGGCATGAAATCTTGGTAAGGGTCTTCAGCGTACAAACGAACTTCGATTGCGTGTCCACGCGGGGACGGACTGTCCTTGAGAATGGTGGCCGAAGGGTTCAATGCCTGTTCAATCTGTGCGCGAACGAGATCCAATCCGCAAACGAGTTCAGATACAGGGTGCTCCACTTGCAAGCGCGTGTTCATCTCAAGAAAGAAAAACTCACCCGAGTCATCGACCAAGAACTCAAGCGTCCCCGCGGAACGGTAATTCACTTCTCGAACTAAATTCATCGCCGCCGCAAAAAGCCCCTCACGCGTCTTCGAAGAGAGGTTCGGTGCGGTCGCTTCCTCCCAAACTTTTTGATGGCGTCGCTGAAGTGAACATTCCCGCTCATTCAAATGAACGCCATGGCCATGACCGTCGCCAAAGACTTGCACTTCGATATGCCTTGGACGCTCCAGCAAGCGCTCTAAGAACAGCGTCCCATCACCAAACGCCGCTACCGCTTCCGCGGCCGCACTTTCGGCAGACGCGTCCAAATCCTCAGCACGATCCACACGGCGCATTCCCTTACCGCCACCGCCTGCCGCTGCTTTCAGCAGAAGCGGATAGCCTACCCGAGCCGCTGCGGCCTTCAGATCCCCACCTTGCGCCACTTTCGCCCAAGGTAAAGTCGGTACGCCCGCTTTCGTCGCAATTTCCTTGGCGACGATTTTTCCACCCATCAGGTCCATGGTTTCGGCAGTTGGACCAATGAAGCCAATTCCCGCCTTGTCCAGTGCACTTACAAATGCGGAACGCTCAGAAAGGAATCCATACCCAGGATGAATCAATGAGGCGCCCGACTTTTGGGCTGCTTGGACGATCGAATGGATATCCAAATAAGCCGGAATGCGTTGCACTTCGTCGGCATAAGTGAGGTGTCGCGCCTCTTCATCCCCTGGTGCAACTAGAGCGACCGTCTTCAAACCCATTTCGCGACAGGTTTGAAAAACCCGACAAGCGATTTCCGAGCGATTGGCGACCAAAACTTTTGTGGGCTTTACCGACGCTGCCATAACTTTTACCCGTTCCCACCTTGATTTGAGAGCCAAGAAGGTTTGCGCTTTTCAAGGAATGCGCGAACGCCCTCTTGCCCTTCAGATGATATACGTACTTCAGCGAGCGTCTTTGCGACGTAGTCCAGACAATCGGAAATCTCTTCACGGCGCTCGGGCCACGAAAGATCAAGAACCAATTTCTTTGCCACGGCCATCGCGTTAGGGCCACACTGGGTCACATTACCCAACACGCGCTTCACGGCTTCCTCAAGGGCCGGTGCGTCTGCGACCACCTCGTGTATGAGTCCAATTTGGAGCGCTTTTTGAGCAGTAAACCGCTCCGCACTGACAAAGAGACCCCGGGCGTGAGAGGCGCCGATTTTCGCGACGACGAAAGGGCCAATGCAAGCGGGCACAATTCCTAGCCGCACTTCACTTAAACTGAATTGAGTGTCTTGGGTCGCAAGGACGATATCACAAATACTCACCAACCCTACGCCACCACCGATGGCTGCCCCATGGACTACCCCGATCACTGGTTTGGGGCATTCATTCAGGAGCGCGAACATTTTTGCGAGCGTGCGAGTGTCCTTTAGGTTTTCTTCAAAACTGAAGTCCACTGCCTGCTTCATCCAGTTCAGGTCGCCACCCGCACAGAACACGGGGCCTTCGCCCCGCAAAACAACAGCGCGTACCGATGGATCCTTCACGTCGATGGTGAAAACCTGCGCCAACTCATCAATCACGGTCTCGTTGAACGCATTCCTCACTTCGGGGCGATTCAAGGATACAGATAAAACTCCTGGGAGAGGACGGGTGACCAGCAGCGTCTTAAAGGATGCCATAGGCCTTCGGAACTACCCCAAATGCCCCCGGAAAACCAAGTAGGCAAACAGGACTTATTCCCAAAGCGTGACCCTCCCGAAAACCCGTGGTAGGCCGTGATCATGAGCAGCATTCTGAAATCCCATGCCCAGACCTCCTCGCCTGAATTCCTTGCCAACTCTGAACACCACCATTCGCTCGCGAAAGAATGGACGACTCGGCTCGACCAAGTCCATGCAGGCGGAGGGAGCGAGGCTCGCTCGAAACACGAAAAACGCGGAAAACTGTTTGTTCGCGACCGGATTGCAAAACTCATCGACCCGGGAACGGCCTTTTTGGAAATTGCGCCGCTCGCCGCTTGGGACATGTACGAAGGTTCCGCCCCCGGCGCAGGGGTCGTGACTGGGGTAGGCGTGGTCCATGGCCGCGAAGTCATGATTGTGGCCAATGACGCGACGGTTAAGGGCGGGACTTACTTCCCGATGACGGTCAAAAAACACCTGCGGGCCCAGGAAGTCGCCCGCGAAAACCGCCTCCCTTGCGTCTATTTAGTGGACTCAGGCGGAGCTTTCCTCCCGCTCCAAGCCGAAGTTTTCCCGGACCGCGACCATTTCGGCCGAATTTTTTACAACCAAGCCAATATGTCGGCCGCCGGCATCCCCCAGATTGCAGTTGTCATGGGCTCCTGCACCGCGGGCGGCGCCTATGTGCCCGCCATGTCGGACGAGACAGTGATCGTAAAAAACCAGGGCACTATCTTTTTGGGCGGCCCCCCGTTGGTTAAAGCGGCGACTGGCGAAATCGTCACGGCAGAAGAGCTCGGCGGTGGGGACGTTCATTCCCGAATTTCAGGCGTTACCGACCACCTCGCCGACGATGATGAGCATGCCCTCGAAATCACACGAGAAATCCTCACGCACCTCAACCGCCCCGAAGGCGCAAAAATCGAGCGTTTGAAGCCTGAAGAGCCTCTTTACGACCCGAATGAAATCGCGGGTATCTTACCGGCTGATCTGCGAAAACCATTCGACGTTCGGGAAGTGATCGCGCGCACGGTCGACGGCTCCCGCTTCCATGAGTTTAAGCCTCTCTATGGGACAACTCTGGTCACGGGATTTGCTCACATCGAAGGTTGGCCCGTGGGCATCATTGCCAACAATGGAATTCTATTCAGTGAGAGCGCCCAAAAAGGCGCTCATTTCATCGAGCTTTGTGCGCAGCGAAAAATTCCGCTCGTTTTCCTCCAAAACATCACGGGCTTCATGGTCGGGAAGAAATACGAGCACGGCGGAATTGCGAAAGACGGCGCGAAGCTCGTCACTGCTGTTTCCACAGCAAACGTGCCCAAGTTCACGGTCATTGTGGGCGGGAGCTACGGCGCCGGAAACTATGGAATGTGCGGCCGGGCCTATCAGCCCCGTTTCCTCTGGATGTGGCCGAACGCGCGAATTTCCGTCATGGGTGGAGAACAAGCCGCAGGCGTCCTTTCCCAAGTCAAAATGGAGCAGCTCGAGGCCCAAGGCAAAAAGCTCTCGGCCGAGGAAATTGCCCGAATCCAGGACCCCATTCGTCAGCAATATGAGCGTGAAGGTAGCCCCTATTACTCGACCGCTCGACTCTGGGATGACGGGGTGATATTGCCCTGGCAGACCCGAAAGACGCTGGCACTGGGCCTCTCAACAGCGCTCAATGCT
Source organism: Bacteriovoracaceae bacterium (assembly GCA_947500275.1). Lineage (GTDB taxonomy): Bacteria > Bdellovibrionota > UBA1018 > UBA1018 > UBA1018 > CANMSW01. Next base: position 3,555 of record CANMSW010000086.1, read on the forward strand.
CCGTTGGGGGAGACGCGCTTCGGCATTTTTAGGATGTGATTTCAGGACTACTTGCCTTTAAGGAGTTTTTTCATGCGTAAACTTAAAAACTGGTTCTCACTCGTCGCTCTTTTCGCACTATCGGGCTCATTGGCCCAAGCCGGTGGAAAGGAACTCAAAGCCTTTTTCGATGGATTCGAGGGAAGGTGGGACGGGCGCGGTGCGCGGCAAGCGCTTCTATCCGAGGGGAAGTTTGAGACGATCCCTTACCGGATGGAAATGGATAACGACTCCAGCGGGCGCGACCTTTGGACGACCCAAGCGGAATTCACGACGGAATCCGGAATCCACAGTTATGCGGACCTCCAATTCCGCGTCGAAGGTGATCTGCTCTATATCAGCTCCGTGAGCCCGATCGACCCGGTCGAAGTTCTTGAGAGTTCTTCAACCAAACTTTCCTGGCGCTCTTATCGGACCGACTGGATTCTTCGCCGCACTTTCGTCACCACAACGACGTTCGAGCTTTCGTCGAAGCGGGAACTGCGCTTTGAAGAGCAAGTGACCTTAAACGGCGCACTGGTCCAGGCGGACTCCGCTCGGCTCAAGAGGTAGTCGCAAGGTCTCCCATTTGATCAGAACAAAGCCCTCACGCCTCCGAGGTCGTTGGGCTTCCTCATTTCTGAACCCTTTGCAGTCATTCTTTTGACGCTCTAAAAGCTGCCGCGAAATCAGAGTACGTCTTCTCACGCCCCGACTTCCGACCTACAATGGAAGGAACGATGAGCACTCTGAGCGCGAAGCAGAAAAGAAGAAGACCTCTGAGAGTAACCTATATCCTAGGAAGCCTCCTCATCCTTTCTTCCGTTAGCGATCTACACGCCCAAGCCGAGGCTCCCTGCGCAGCAGATAATGCAGGAAAATACATCGTAAAAAAAGACGAAAGCCTCTCCTTAATTGCTCTCCGCTGTTATGGAGATCCATCACTCTGGAAGCGCATCGCCAACGAAAACCGGATCGAAAAACCTAGGCACCTACCCTCCGGCATCGGACTCACGCTCCCATCCGATCTTCCGAGACTTTCTGCGGCAGAATCATCCGCTTTGGAACTGGCTTTCTGGCGAGCGCACTTCTCGCTTCAAAAGCAGACCACTGACGACCCATCAGTGACGCGCCCGAGCGTTTCCGTACGCGCGACGAGCCAAGAGTTCTCCGTGATCCAGGCGTCGAATAACCCTGATCCGGCTCCCGCACTGAAAGCGACGCGTGGTCTTTTACAAAACGACCCCGAGCTCGTCAGCGCTCGCATTGCTGAAATCAAACTCCTCGTTAAGGCCGGCAAAACTGCTGAAGCGGAATTACGGGCGAGAGCGTTGATCAGTGCACATCCTGAACTGAAAGAGATCCCAAAAATCAGAGCCTGGGCCAAGTTGCCTGAAGGAACGACGTCGGAGCATGAGGACTACTCTCGATGAGGCGGTCACTGAATCCCTTGTTTCTGGGGCCTTTTCTCCTTGCAGTAGGGCTATGCCAAGCCGCTTACGCGGCTGATAAAGATACGGCCAAGTGCCAAGCGCTGGCAGCTAAACCAGGCATCCAGCGCGATGAAAGTTCGATTCAAGTGAAAGGCCCTGCTAATCCGAGTGAGGCAAAAATCCTGGTTAATGGACCGGTCGCCCTTTACTGGGAGCCCGAGAAACTTCTCAGTCCGACGGCAAAGTTTTGTGTGAAAGTTCCCTTCAAAGTCCGCTCGCCGAACCCTGTTTTGTTGGGTGGAAGTGTCTATCGCCCGAAAGAAGACGGGTCCCTCCTCCTTGCGATCCCGTGGGACGAGTCACCCACTTCGATTCTTCTGTCCCAAATCGACGATGAAGGTGAACTTCACCCGGAGAAATTCGTGCTGAGTGGCCCCTCTCCTACCCAGCTCGTGGAGGCCGCAAACCCGAAGTCCGCCTCAACGGATGATCAACACCTCCAGTGGTCTCTTTCTGCTGGGGTTCAACCGACCTACCTGAATTACGACCAAACGCGCCTGACAGAGCCCTACACAGCTACTGCGATCACTTTGAAAGCAGGGGCAGGCTTAACCCTAGGATCAAAAGGAAATTGGTCCATCGACGGCGGGTCGTACTTCACTCTCGCCCATATCACACAGAGCACGAACGACTCCCCACGCTTCCTGGGAGGAAACCTGCGGCTCACGAGCCGAGTTTATACATTCGATCGGACCCCAGGAAAACCGGAGCTTCGAATTTCAGTAGGGCCCTACTACTTGACGACCCTGATTCAATCCGAGCGCTTCGGCTTTGCAAACCTGGGTGGATTCCAAATTCTCCCCAGTGTGCGCTTCACTCTGCCCGATCAGTCAGTCCTCTCTACCTACTTCAAGTTTTCGACCGTCAACGAAGGCTTTGCCTTCAGAAGCCTAGAGAATCGGGAGTTAGCCTTCGGAGTGCAATGGAGTCCACTGAGAGGCTGGGCAACTCCGTGGTCAGTCAGCTTAGATATGAGCGCTCTAGCAAGCGAAGTCCAAACCGAAGAGATCCGCCTACAGACCTACAGCATTGGGGTCACCTACAAGTTTCATTGAGGTGCCCCGCGAGCCGACTGTGTCGAAAGCCAGCTACTCGCGGATCCAGTGACACGTGTATCCGCCCGGATTCTTCACGAGATAATCTTGGTGATAGGTTTCGGCAGGATAAAACACTGCTGCGGGTACGATCTCGGTCACGATCGGCTTCTTCCATTTCCCAGAATGATTCACTTGAGCTTTGATTTTTTCCGCCGATTCGCGTTGCACATCCGAGGAATAAAAAATCGCGGATCGGTATTGGCTCCCCATATCGTTTCCTTGGCGATTCAAAGTCGTGGGATCGTGCATCTTGAAGAAGAGCTCGAGGAGCTTTTCAAAAGAGGTTTTCTGCGAGTCGAAAACAATGCGAATGGCTTCGGCGTGCCCAGTTTTCCCCATTTTTACGTCTTCATAGCGGGGGTTGTCCAAGTGACCACCGGTGTAACCGACCTCGGTCTCCAGCACACCGGGATGCTGCCGCAAAATATCTTCCATACCCCAAAAACATCCTCCAGCTAAAATCGCGGTCTCTTTTTTCACTTCTGCTTGCTCCATTTTTTTTACCATTTTCTTGCCGATGCCCGAGCTAGCGGCCAGCCCCAAAGAAGCGGCAGCTAATCCAGACAGAACCATAAACACCTTGATCCACTGAGATTTCAAGTTGGCTCCTTTTCTCAAAAAATCGCGAGGGTCGGGGTTCCCCGAAATTCGGCCTGAAAGAAAATGACGGGACCTGCCGGCGACTGAGTGGAAGATTCATAAGCCCCACACCCGAAAATTCCCGACCACTGATCCCATTTCTTCCGCGCAAAGAGTCCTTTCAGATCGTTCGAAGTTCCCGAACTCCTCATCCGAAACTGCTGCCAGAGCGCTCCGGCACTCCAGTCATCAGCTATATCAGAGCCTAAAAGCAACTCTGTACCCAGAAGGGTATCTCCCCCCGGCGCACCATAAAGTGCTGAAAATTCTTCTGCAAACCGTCTGCTGGTGTCGTTAAGACTTATTTTTTCCCAACTCCATGTGAACCCAAAGAAAACCCCGCGCGCACCCAGCACCATTTTGCCTGAAACAAAGGGCGAAGTGAGAAGTCCTCGGCAAATGGCGGAGTCGCAGTCCAGGGTACTGAAAGACCCTAAAAACCGGTACCGAGACCGCAGCCCACCCCGGAGATTCAAGAAAGAGATCGGGTTCACCTCAAGCGCTAGATCGCCTCGGTTAGCCAAACCTAAACCTTGATATCGAAGCAGGGGCCGAATGTAACCGTAGAGAAACTTTCCCTCGCCCGGCTGTCCCCAAAGCAACTGGCCGTAACCGAGCTCTGCCACACCGGCAGCTCCCAGCGGAAGCGACCTTCCACCGAAGCCTGCGCGCCAGTCCCAGTCGGCATGAGCTGGACTCATCAAAAAGAATAGAACGGCTGCGAACGACAAAGCGACCATGCGTCTGAAGGTCATGATGCCCAGTTTGCGGGATGACGCGAAAGGGGTCCAGTCTCAAGGAGTAGTCAGGCGAAGCCGCGGCCCCGAATCGAGCTTGAGATTGAGAGAGTCGATGCCCGAGTGAGGATCGAGAATAAAATCAGCCCACGCCTCGGAAAGCTTCAAGCGAAGATCGAGGGGAAAGGCCCCACTCTCCACGTTCGCGCCTCTTCTCGCTGGCTCTTCACTCGGTAAACACGCGATTTGAGCAAGCACCCTTGAATAGTTCGGAAGCCCAGGAAGGACCCCAGAGTCCGCTCTATTTCTCCGACAAGGGTCCAAGTCTGGAGCCTGCCGAAAACCCTCGCCGAGCTGGCTTACAAAGTTTGGATCGAGGGTTTGGCTTTCGGGGCTGGGACGCAACCAATGGGCCACCCGAGCAACCGCTTCATCGGCCGGAAGTCCGTTCACGATCGGAATCAGAGTCCGCGCATCGAAAGCCACTGCGCTTCCACGGCGATCCACGAGAATCAAAGGCCCTGAACTCACCCGCACGTCTTCAACTCGAACACTGCCACCCACTCCAAGCTCAACCCGTTCGAGCCGGCCGGTGCGAAAATCGAATCTAAACAGTGCCCGTGGCTCAACCACGACGATGGTCTCGGTGTCCCGAAGGGCCCCCCCCACGCCGCTGATTTCACCTCTGGATCTGATATAACCGTAGGGCCCGAAATCGAGAAAATTCGGCTCATTTCCCGATATCCCCCCATCCGAGAGGGGCACACGAAGAAGGAGGCCCCCTTCGACGAACTCCGAATCACGCGATGATCGAGGCGGATCGGAAGCTCTCACTAAGTCGACGGAACTCAATAAAAAGACGGCCATGGCTAAAACCCATAGGGTTCGCCACTTGATGGACCCGGAAATTAAAAGACGAATCAGATGCATCGGCCCCCTCCCTCACAAGATACAAGGATGCCAACTCCATGAACATGTGTCTTGAGTGGCACATCGGAAATTCGAGGCAATGCGGTAACTGCGAGGTGCGGATTGGGTGGGAAGGCCCGGGCGCAGCGAGCCCTCACCCCGAAGCGGGGGTGTGGGGCCTCGGCGGTCGGTGGAGTGAGGGAGCGCAAACTCAGGCGCTATCAAAAGGCACGTAACTCGAGCGCGCTCTTGCTGGCTCCACCCGACGCGCGCGGACGACATCCTCCAGCGATCCCGAGGACACGCGCCCGCGCTTCAGGGCGATGCGCTCCGTCACCGAGCTTCATGAATCAGCTCTGTCCCATCGGGCGGCGAGGC
>CANMSW010000087.1 GCA_947500275.1 Bacteriovoracaceae bacterium
ACGCGAGGAGTTCATCTTATTGACTTGCTTCGAGGAGGCGGAGGGGATGACTGAAGCGCAGCGAGGTCTGATCAATCTTCGTCCCCACACAGTTGATCAATTCGGGCCTAATGGCTTTGTTTATCAAAAAACCGAAACTCGAAGGGTCGAACAGAGAGGTTTCTTCTCGAACAAAGTCACTGAAGAAAGGGTAACACAAACCTATACAACCGTGGATCCAGTCGAAATCAGGGAAAATGATGCTCGGATTCCTACTTCAGCTTTATCGCTCACTGAAGCGAGCGATGAGGAATTCGGGGCATCTCTTCGTTTAGCACGAGCCCTCACGATCGACGCGTTCCGGAACCAAAAAGAGAGATTTCGAAAGGGGGGGGCAGCTCGTGTCCCTTCTCCTTCTGATGCTGAAGTTCTGGGAACGCTCTGGGTTCTGGATTGCGCTCATCGCACGAGCGGTGCGACTTCCGTTGCCGTTCTAGCGCGCGCTCTCGCAAGCTTGCCGGAGGCTCGGCAAGTGGTCGAGGCCTGTCGTAATCGTCAGCTCCCAGTATTGACTGATTCCCGTCAGAATCGTGCGGTTGATTTGGCTTGTCAGCGGGTCTCATCAAAAGTCCCAGAACCATCAACCTCGCCGCAGGCAGAACCGCTCCAGGAGTGAGAGGCACCGCAGCCGGCGCCCCACCCATTTTGTGAAGCCGGCTGTGAAACTCAATCCAATCCGAGGTAGGTTTCAAGCATGAAGCGGAAAGCAAAACGTCCTGATAAATACCTTCTCTATCAACACGCTGTGCAAAGTCCCGAAGTCCATGTCGATTGGATGCTGAGTGCCTGGAAAGATTTGCGGCGCTCGGGCCCTGCACCGAAACTTTTGCGCGAAGACTTCTGCGGGACGTATGCCATCTCCTGTGAATGGGTGAAAAGAAGTTCAGAGCATCGAGCGATTGGCTTAGATCTCGATCCTGAGCCGCTAGCTTGGGGCTTGAAACATAATTGGAAAAAACTCGATTCCTCTCAGCGAGGCCGAGTCGACGCGCGTGAAGCGAATGTTTTGAATTCGACTGCCCGAGGAGCTGATCTTCTCTTCGTGGGAAATTTTTCATTCTTTATTTTTAAGGAGCGAGCACAGCTCTTGAATTATTTTCGAATCGCTCGGTCCTCCTTGAGTTCTCGCGGGCTCTTCATGCTGGAAATGGCTGGGGGGCCGGGAATGATCGCTCCCTTGCGGGAACGTAAGACGGTTCGGATTGAAGATGGAAAATCTCTGAAAAAGTTCCAGTACATCTGGCATCAGAAGAAGTTCGATCCGATTTCTCACGATGCGCTCTATGCCATTCATTTCAAACTCGAGGACGGAAGTCGTCTGGACGATGCCTTTGTTTATGACTGGCGGCTATGGAGCATCCCGGAAGTGAAAGATCTGCTCCTTGAGGCCGGTTTTTCTGATGCCGTAGTCTACTGGGAAAAAACGCAACGGGGCGAAGGCACCGGGGATTATGTTCGAATGTTGGCGGGTGATAATGCCTACTCTTGGATCGCTTATGTCGTTGGAGTGAAGTAACCGCGGGGTGGATGAAGAATGTGCGGACGCTACTCGATTGTTTCAGACTTGTTTCAGCTTCAGACTTTCTTCTCGATCGATGAGCTTGAGCCCTATCCGTCGACTCCCGTTCGTCCTGAATGGCAGGGGAGGTGGAATGGGGCTCCGACTCAGGTTTTTCCTGTGATCGTCGCAGAAGGGCATGAAGGCCGGGCTCGGAAGGTCTTAAGGTGGATGCGCTGGGGGCTGATTCCGTCCTGGGTGAAGGACGATGAGGCGATGAGCATCGGTTCAAGAATGATTAATGCTCGATTCGAGTCGGTTGCTGAGAAGCCCTCCTTTAAGCGTGCGGTTGCTCATCGGCGGTGTCTCGTCCCGATGAACTCCTTTTTTGAATGGCACACGGACGCGCAGGGAGAAAAATTCCCGTATCGAATTTTCTCAAAAGAAGATCCTTTCCTCGCGGTCGCCGGAATTTGGGAAGAGTGGAAGCGTCACGGAAAAGACGAGAAATTGCCGGAACGCCTGACGACGTTTTCCTTGCTCACCCAAGATGCCAATCCCTTTGTGAGTCAAATCCACCATCGAATGCCGGTCCTATTGGATTCGAAACACCAGATGAATTGGTTGAACCCTTTGGTTCAAAACGGGACGACTGCGGTCAGCGAGCTCGAAGTCTTCCGTTACCGAACTCCTGAGTTGACTGCGGATCGAGTCAGTCGGCTCGTGAACTCTCCGAAGAATGATCGACCCGAGATTTGGAAGCCTGCGGATTGAGCGTTGGCGCATTTCATTTCTCACGGGCATCGTGCGGATACCAACGTCGATATCTCTTACAGAAGTGACTTCCCGCTGTTTTTCATCTGATTTTCATTCGTTACAGCCCAAATATGACTTTTTTTTGGAATCATCGAGGCTGGCATGTCGGTTGCTGAAGGGCTGACGCAGGAGGAATGAAAAAATGATCTTTTCGATGGCTCTGACTGAATTGGAACAGGGAAATGCTCGGAACTCGGTGAGTGATGCTTCGGCCGACGTGGCCGAATCGAACGAGATGGATGAAGGAATCCTTCCGTTTGCCCCATTTGCTAAAATCCGCAAAAGTCGTGCTGCCGCTAAAAAATCGCGTGCGACGACTGCGGCACCACGAGCACGCAAGAAAGCGGCAGCACGTTCGACTCGTGCGACTCCCGCGGCTGCGAGCCGCACAGCAGCTGCGAGCCGTGCAACTGCTCGGGGTACAAGCGTAGCGTCCTCTCGCGCTCCTGCGCGTGCGGGTCGCCGGGCTGTGGGTCGTCCTTCTGCCCAAGCATCGACGATCGCACCTGCGACGAGTCGCGCACGTCCCACTGGGGCACGCGTGGTCTCTCGTACGAAGAAAGCCACCACTGGAATTCGCCGGGGTGCGGCCGCTCGTAAAGTTGTATCCCGTCGAGGCGGAGCGAGCCGGAAGGCCGCCTGAGTCGACTGGGCTCTCAATGATTGACCTCGGGGCGCTCGTTACGTCCCGGGGTTTTTTTTACGTTGCATATTCAAGCGTTCTATTGAACAGTTGAATTCATGGTGAAGCAGCAACAGTCCTCAAGTCACGCAGGTCTTTTTGAGACGGTCGCCTCACAGGCAGCGCTCTTGGGATCTCCTGCGCGCTTAAAGATTTTGCTGCTTCTTGCTCAATCTCCCCGGTCTGTCGAGGCGCTGGCTTTGGAGACGCGCGAATCGGTGGCGAATACTTCACAGCACCTGAAGAAACTTCGAGAGGGCGAGTTGGTGAACGTCGAGAGGTCGGGCGTTTCGCGGATCTATCGGCTGGCAGATGAAAGAGTTGCGCTCGTCGTCGAGACCCTTTTTGACTTGGCTGAACTACGGAGCACGGCCTACCGAGAAGCAAGTCGTTTGTTAGTAGGCCAAGAAGAGCTTTCCCCGCTCAGCGTCGAGCAGATGCGACGGGAGATTCAAGAGGACCGCGCGGTCCTGATCGACGTGCGTGATACAGTAGAAAGCTGCGAAACCCCTGTTTCTGGCGCTGTCTCGATACCCTTAGGCGAGCTCGAGGCTGAACTGATCAAGCTGAGTCGCACGAAGACCTACTTTGTTGTCTGCCGAGGCCGCGCTTGTGGGCAAGCGACGCAGGGGGTGCGGTTGCTGCGCAAAAAGGGACTTCAAGCTTACCGAGTGAAAGAAAGTCCAGCGGCTCTGAGGCTCAAGGCCCGGAGTCTTCTGGCATCGAAACCCCGCAAAGATACCACCTAAAACAGAAGAGAGGACCTTTCGCATGGCTGGAACGATGACGATTACCCAGGACAACTTGAATTCAACGATCGACGGAAATGAAATCGTACTTTTGGATTTTTGGGCAAGTTGGTGTGGTCCCTGCCGAATGTTCGCGCCGATTTTCGAAAAGTCGGCCGAGAAACACCCTGATATTACTTTCGGTAAAATAAATACCGAAGAGCAACAAGACTTGGCTGCTGCATTTCAAGTTCGATCGATCCCTACGCTCATGGTCTTCCGGCAGGGCATTCTCGTGTTTGAGCAGCCCGGTTTAGTTCCGGAGCAGGCGATGGATGAGCTGATTGGAAAAATCCGTTCTTTGAATATGGATGATGTTCGGCGGCAAATTGAAGCCGCAGAAAATACGGTTTAATTCGAACCGAATAACGAGGAGACAAAGATGAAAAAGAATATTCACTCAGTGGAGCGAGTCGTTCGCGTGTTGGCCGGTGTCGGCTTGGTGGGTTTGGCATTCGTGGGTCCACAAACTCCGTGGGGCTACCTTGGTCTCATCCCAGTCGCGACGGGGCTTTTGGGCTGGTGCCCACCGTACGCGTTGTTCGGCTTCAGCACTTGCTCTGTTCCTGCGCCTGCGAAGAAAGCCTGAGACCTTCATGCGATTCGATTTTCTGACCGACATGCCCCAGTTTTTAAAGGACTGGGGTTTCTTTCTCCTTGTTGCCGCCTACTTCATTTATCGAAAGTTGAGGACGAACGCCGTGACGAAACAACTGCCAGAACTTAAGGCAAAGGGCGCCGTGATTGTGGATGTTCGATCCCCGGGTGAATATGCAATGGGCTCGGCGCCAGGCAGCGTGAATATCCCTGTATCTGAGCTCCCCCATCGAGTGGGTGAGTTAGATAAATCAAAGCCAGTGGTACTGTGTTGCGCATCAGGCATGCGAGCAGGAACCGCTGCCGCAATGCTGAAAGCTCAGGGGTTTACCGAAGTGGTGAACGTCGGTGCCTGGCAAAATGCGGTAGTTTGATTGCTTTAATCGTAATCCGATTCGCTGGTAGGTTGAGGGCCTGCGATGATCCCCACTAAATCGGGGTCGATGCCGTCCTCAAGAAGGGATGCGCGTTCTTTCTTTTGTTCTTTGCGAACGGCGCGCTTTTCTTGTTTTTCTTGAACGCGATCCTGTCGGGAGCGTTCACGTTCTCTTTTCGCCTGGGTAGCTTTACTGGGCTTAGCGATAATCAACCTCGAGTCATTTCGGTTCCGTGAAACGTGGAGTTGAAACGAATCGAGGGGTGGGTGTTCTTAAGAGAACCCTCACCCCTCGATTACTAGAAGAGCTTAACTTGAGAATGAATTAGAAGCGACCGCGGCCGCCGCCGAATCCACCGCGGCTTTCACGTGGTGCCATCGGCTTTGCTTCATTCACGGTCATTGCGCGACCGTCGAAGTCAGCGCCGTTGAGGCGGCTGATTGCGCTCGCTGCTTCAGCATCGGACGCCATTTCGACGAATCCGAAACCTTTGCTGCGGCCAGTGTCACGGTCGGTGATCACTTTTGCAGATTCAACCGAACCGATTTGTGCGAAAGTGTCGCCCAAAAGTTGATCGGTCACAGAGAAGGGAAGGTTCCCCACGTATAATTTCTTACCCATAAATACCTCCTAAAGGCTGGGAGCCGCTCAAGAGGATATGGGCACCGTGCCCGCAGACTCTGAAGTAGCAGTCGTACTAGATCAGGGGGGTAGCATGAATAGGGGAGCGATCCGAGCTAATTCTGAGCCTGTCCGCTGGGTGGTGCGCACTTGTGGCGTTCGTTTTTGAGGAATAGATCGTAATACCGTGGGTTTACGAGGTTTCAGGATCGGGGCATATCGCAAAAAAATAAGCAGTTTCCCTGGGGAGCCCGCTTATTTTTCCTTGGTTTTATAGCCTTTTCTGACGGATCCGTCCGTCAGTGTAACGTAAAACTGTTCAATAAGGCCGCTTCGTTCGGCCCTTTCTACAGCGCTCTTATCGAGGCCTTCTTTTTCGAAGTCCGAAAGCATCGGGAGTTGCCCGCTCTTCTCGCGGTATCGCTCGATGAACTTCAGAAGTCGCCTTTGAGTGAAAGCATCCATAAGTTTATCGAAGCTTGGCCAAAAGCTCAGCAGCGTCCAGGCAGGCTGCAGCGGCTTCTTTCCCTTTGTTTTCTGCATCCGCACGCGAGCGCTTGTGGGCCTGCTCGTCCGTGTAGGTCGTGAGAATTCCGAAAGCGATTGGGACTTCAGTCGCGAGTTGCGCCTGCATGATCCCGATGGTGGCACCTAGGCTAATGAATTCAAAGTGGGCCGTATCCCCTTTGATGACGCATCCAAGGGTGATCACTCCAGTGTATTTTTTTGTTTTTGCCAACGTCTGTGCCAACAGAGGAATTTCGAAGGCGCCTGGAGCGTAGAAGATATCAGATTCCGAGACCGCGATCTTTTGGGTCGCTAGATATTCTCGTGCCCCCGAAAGCAGACCGTCACTAATCTCTGGGTTGAAACGGCTGACCAGAATGGCGAATTTCATGAGGGAAGATTTCCTTTCGAAGAAGAGTCAGACCCCAGGTGATGACCGAGCTTTTGTTTTTTCGTATTTAAATAGCGCTCGTTGTGGGGATTCGAGGGGATTTGAATTGGAACGCGCTCGATAATCTCGAGGCCATAGCCGTCCAGGCCTACGACCTTGCGAGGGTTGTTCGTGAGGAGTTTGATCTGTTTCACTCCCAGGGACTTAAGAATCTGAGCGCCCAATCCGTATTGACGCAGATCCGCTTGGAATCCCAGGTGTCGATTGGCTTCGACCGTATCGAGTCCTTGATCCTGCAAAGCATAGGCTTTGAGTTTATTGACGAGTCCAATTCCCCGACCTTCGTGCTTGCGCATGTAGATGAGGACTCCCCCTTCGGACTCGGCGATCTGCTTGAGTGCCTGCTGGAGCTGCGGCCCGCAGTCGCACCGAAGCGATCCAAGTGCATCCCCGGTTAAGCATTCGGAATGCACGCGGACTAGTGCCGTTTCGCCAATTTCACCATGGATGAGCGCGAGGTGTTCGCTTCCGTCGATGCGGCTTCGGTAGGCGCGGAGATCAAAATCTTGGTCATCCCCAAAAGCGGAGGGAAGGCGGGTGCGCGCGACTTCCTCCACAAGTGTCTCGCGAGCCATGCGGGCGGCGATGACGTCTTTGATGCTCGCGATCGGGATCCCGTGTTTCTCAGCAAAAACTTGGAGATCCGGCAGACGTGCCATCGTACCGTCATCTTTCATGATTTCACAGATGACGGCGGATGGACGCAGACCCGCGAGCTTCATGAGGTCGATGGATCCCTCTGTGTGCCCTGCGCGAACGAGGACTCCGCCGTCGACGGCGCGCAGTGGAAAGATATGTCCAGGGGATATCAAATCGTGAGGGGAGGTTTCCGGTGCGGCTGCGACGCGCACGGTATGGGCGCGATCGTGGGCTGAGATTCCGGTCGTGACCCCTTCGCGAGCCTCGATTGAAACGGTGAAAGCAGTCTGACGCGGTGATCGGTTCTGTTGCGCCATCATGGGGAGCTGCAGCGATTCCACGCGACTCGCTTCGAGCGAGAGGCAAATCAAGCCGCGCGCATGCGTGGCCATAAAGTTGATCGCATCGGGGGTGACAAACTCCGCTGGAAGAACGAGATCTCCCTCGTTTTCGCGGTCTTCGTCGTCGACCAGGATCATCATTCGACCATTTTTGAGGGCTTCTAAGGCCGCGTTCAGTTTTTCCATGCAGTCAGCCTTTCCACGTATTTTGCGATCACATCGACTTCGACGTTCATGGCGTCGCCGGGGGCTTTTCTTGAAAGAGAAGTGTGTTCCCAGGTGTGAGGAATAATCATCAATTGAACGGCTGTTCCATCGGCAAGATCGCGAACCGAATTGAGCGTCAGGCTGATTCCGTCCAGCGTGATGGAACCTTTTTCAATGCACCATCGTCCGAGCGGGCGAGGCAGGAGAACTTCGAGTAAGTGGCTATCGCCGTGGCGCTCGATGCGTTTAAGAGTGGCGACCCCATCGACATGGCCCTGAACCAAGTGTCCCGAAAGGCGTGAGTCGACTCGAAGGGCTCGCTCCAAATTCACGCAGTCCCCCTCGTGCGCATTTCCGAAAGCCGTTCGATCGAGGGTCTCGGGGCTTAAGTAGAAATCGGCTTCGCCCTCGGTAGTGTAGCGCGTCACTGTGAGGCACACGCCGTTGAGTGCGATGCTTTCTCCCAGCGTGAGGTCCCTGAAACCGGTTTTCAAAGTGAACACGGTTTCCTGGGTCGAGGATGAAGGATCTTTGCGGATGCGATTCAGAAGAGCTGTTCGCTCGATAATTCCTGAAAACATGAGGGGATAAATCTCCGAACCCGAACTTGGTTCAAGGGTTCTTGGAATTCAAGGGAAAGCTGGTCTTTCCATCGGGAAAAGGGCGAACTTATCGCGGCGGGCCACAAGTATTTTTGTGAGATCGCCGGTCTCAACGTGGATTCGCACTTGCCGGGATGAAAACCTCCGGCAAAGATGCAGGTTCCTAAGGAGAACTTTCCCAGCATGTCGTCTTCGCCTGTCGTTGCTTCCTCGATGAGTTCTATGACTTTTGAAACCTGGTTTAAGCAAAGCCACCCTGAAATCCCGACCTCTTCGGCGCTCGCGGTTTTGAAACTAGCTGCGGAAGGAGGAACCATTCCCTTCATTGCGCGGTACCGGAAAGAGCAGACAGGCAATTTAGATGAAGTCGGAATTCAGAAGTCGATTGAAGGGAAGGAGACTTGGGAGCAAATCCTGAAGCGCCAGGCCTTCATCGTGGAAGAAATCGATCGGCAGAAAAAACTGACCGA
>CANMSW010000088.1 GCA_947500275.1 Bacteriovoracaceae bacterium
CGCGCTGGGAAACCTCGTTCCTGACGAGCGTAAAGATCGTGCTTTGTTTGTGTGGCTTCAAGACATTCACCTCTTGGGTCCCCCTCAGTGCTTCGTTGAGGGGTTGATGATGTCCTGTTACCTAGGGCGCCCGAAAGACCGGGCCGCTCTACCTAGAAGTCACACTGCGGCAACGCAGCAAGGTGGGGGATTTTGAAGTGGCCACGGGTGGAGGAATTTGGGTGGCCACCGGGGCTGGATTCAATTTCGGTCGCCGTGGCGACCTCGTCACGATGATCGAATGCTGGATTCAATTTCGGTCGCCGTGGCGACCTCATCCGATGATTGAATACTGGATTCAATTTCGGTCGCCGTGGCGACCTGGGTACAAAGAGCGAAGGTTGGACTCAATATCGATCGCCGTGGCGACCGATATTTCAAAAGGGGATGCCGCTCTAACTGCTTGCGCTCTGATAGCGGCGGAGTCCCTTCTTCCAAAGCACACCGTTGATCAGGGCGAATGTGGCAAGTACGGCTGTGATCCCCACGCACTCAGAAAACGATATTCCCCGAAGGAGGGCGCGCGCCGGCACGCTACCGATGAACCCGAACGGGAGGGCCGTGAGAATTGTGTAACGAATGACCTTCGGATAGAGGCTGTCAGGTTTCGTCGCAAAGGCGAAAAACTGATAGTACAGGCGTGACAGAGCCCAGCTGCGGTCGGTCCAGAAGATCCAAATCGAGAACGCGAAGCGAAGCAACAGCGCTGCAAGGACTCCGATCAGGAGCCATAGCGGAACGAGGAACCAGCGAGATCCTCCTGCGAATCCAGCTTCGTCTGCGTAACGGATGAGGATTCCGAGACCGAGAAAAAGATTGAAGACAGCCGTGAGATTCATCCACCGGGTAAGCGCCAAGAACAAGGGATGGACGGGTTTGGTCAGTAGGATGTCCAGATCCCCTTTGTTCACGAGGTCGGAAAAATTCCAAAAGTTCCTTTGGAAGAGAGTCGTGAAAAGCGCATCACTCGAAAAAAAGACGCCCAGGAAAAAGAACACTTGGGGTTGGGTCCATCCCGCAAGCGTCGGGGTGTTTGCGTAGATGATGGCAAAGAGCGTGTATTCGATCCCCAGCCAGATCAAATCGACGATCATCATGGTGAGGAAGTTCGTGCGATACACGGCTTCGCGCACAAAATTGTTTTTGACTTGGACGAGGAAAACTCGCCAATACCGCGCGAGAGATGGGTAGCTTTCTTTGGTTTTCAAGAGATCAGCCTCCTAGGCTTTGGTAACGACGAATTCCTAAGCCCCAACTCATTCGGATGAGAGACCAGCCGATGACGAGCCAGAAACACGCGATACCCAGGTGTGAGGTGATTTGGCTCGCAGACCACTTGCCCTGTGCGATTTGAACCGGTGCGAAAACAAAAAGGTAAAAGGGTGTGTTTTCCCAAACCCACTGCCAGTTCTTTGGGAAAAGCGTGAGAGGGAGGAGTTCCCCGGAAAGGAGACTCACGAGCATGTTTTTCACCATCAAGAGGGAGTAACCCTCCTCCCACCAGAATGCGACGGATGCGAGGGAGGCACTGAGTTGGTAGTGAATGATGTTTCCGAGAACAGCGAAGATCATTCCGACGGCTAAGTGCACGGGAGATAGTCCGTAGGCCGTCCCGATGATCATCCCGACGACCAAGCCAACCCCAGCGATGAATAACTTAGGTGCCACGCCTCGGAGCCAGACAAATTCTACCACTCCACAAGGGCGAAGGAGGTAGGTGCTCAGACCTCCTGAGCGGATCATTTCCTGGAGTTCGAAATCGTGATCTCCTCCGCGGATCTGGGTGAACATTAAACTGATCCACGTGTATTGGAGTAAATCCGCGTAGGTCATCCCGGCGACTTCGGTCGCTCCGCCGACTTTGAACATTGCATACCAAAGTACCCATTGGATGGCTGCGGGGACGAGCGCGGAACCGAGAACCTCAAAGAGGAACTCAAGGCGATAGGCCGTCGCATCCTGGAAGCCGTTTTTGAGTGCAGCCCAACGCCACTTAAGATTCAGATTCATAAAGTCGTTGAATCACTTTCTCGAGGCTTTGCTCTTCGATTGCCATGTCAACCAAGGTGTATTTGCTCATCAAGGACTGCAGAGTGGATGTGATCTGATTGCGACGGAGGCTCATTCGGATTGATCGGGCTTCCGTGTCCTCGTCATCAGCTTTCGTAGGGCTGTCCGAATCTGCGCCCGTGAATGCAATGGCGGTCGGACTTAGCCCGAGAAGAGGTGTAAGCTCCTCGATTGAGGGCGTCTCGACTAGTCTGACCCGCAATTGGCATTCGTCACTTTGTTTAAGCTTCTTGGGCTCACCGTCAAAGATGAGTTGCCCTTGTTTGATGATGAGGACGCGAGAGCAGAGTCGCTCAATATCATCCATGTTGTGACTAGTTAGAATGATGGTCGCTTTTTCGCGGCGGTTAAACTCGCGTAAGAACTCTCTCAGTTTGTGGGCAGCCAGCACGTCGAGCCCGATCGTGGGTTCATCCAGAAAAATAACTTTTGGCCAATGAATCAGGGCTCCAATGAGCTCCATCTTCATTCGCTCTCCTAAGGAGAGGCGGCGAATCTGCGTGTTCAAAAGGCGTTTTACGTCCAGCAATTCGGCAAGCGTGTTGAGTCTTTCGCGGTAGGTGTCCTCGGGAATGTCGTAGATCGCCTTGAGGAGCTCAAATGCATCAACGGCGGGAAGGTCCCACCAGAGCTGAGCCTTTTGGCCCATCACTAATGCGATACTGTGTCGAAAGTTCATCGATCTTTTGAATGGATCCTGTCCGAGAACGACCGCTTCCCCACTGGTGGGTGGGATCAATCCCGAAAGGATTTTGAGAAGGGTCGTTTTTCCGGCTCCATTCGCGCCGATCAGTCCAATGAAGGATCCAGCCTCAATATCGAAGCTGACACCCTTGAGGGCTTCATGCTCCTGAACCTCAGGTTTAACGAGAAGCTTCAGGGTGCCTTTGAGGCCTTCTTCTTTCTTAGGGCTTCGAAAGGATCTTCTGACATTCCGAACTTGAATGATGGGTTTTGATTGTGGGGTTTGGTCGAGAGTCATCGGAGAGTCCTTTTGAAGACACGCTTGGTGCCAATGCTCGGGCGCGCAGCCTCTTTGGAGGCGACTTGTACATCTCTTGCGACAAATGCGTTATAGCGAACCAAAATCGGTTCATTCGCTCCTTTTTTGGCGCCCTCAGTGACTCGTTCCACGAAAGCCGTGTTGACTGGAAATGCCGTGATCAATCGGTATGCTGGCTCGAAACGAGGATCATGGATGCTGTAGATCAAGAGGTGCGTGTTTCCCGCCTGGATCTTCTTTTGATCGAGCCGAGGAAACTCAACGAGATCGGTCCGCAAAGTGATGATTGCCGCAGTCTTCTCGGTTGGATCGCCCCCATGGTTTTCAAAGCGCTCTTCGATCCGGATGATCTTGAGCGACTTCCATGGGTATTGAATGAGGGCAGGCTCGATCCCTGGCTTGAGGCGTGACAACTCAGTTTTAGCACGGGCCGAGTCGTCTTGGAGTGCGACCCTCCCTGCGAAGTAGGTGAGGTTCGAAAGAAGAGACCCTCGGCTTGGGATCGGTCCAAGAGTACCGCGCGGAAGACCGAATCCATCCTCAATATCACTCTTGACCCAGCGTGCGCGTTTATAGCCGTAAGGAGTCTGAAGCGTACTGAAGAGATAACCGTAAGTGTGTTCAGCGCCAGCGTGAACGATTCGATCCGTGCGTGGGGGTGCCTGAAGGATTTCAAAAAGCTGGTCCAAGAGAGTGGGGTCGACAATCGTCGCTTGAGCCAGCTCGTCGTAATTGAGGCTTTGGCCCCAGAGGAGTTTCCACGCGGGACGCTCAGCGTCTTCCTTCATGCGAGCGGTAAGGTCCGGAAGATCCGCTGCAATCCTTTCTGCGTTGAATTGATCTCGGCTAAGGCGTTGCCAGGTTCGGGCGTGGAGTGCCCAGGGGCAATCTTCAGCGGTCTCTCCATAGAGCGACATGGGGCAGCTCAGGGCTGTGTTCTCCAAAGGAGAAGGTGAGTGAGCACACGCTCCAGCTAAAAGAGCGGAGCTGAGGGCCAAGGTGAATAATTTCTTCATGCCGGCTCGATAGCATGGATCATCACGATCCAGGAACGCGAAACCCAGCGCCTGGGACCGGAGAACTTCAGTTTGTATCTGGGATAAAAAAGTGGTGGCTTGGGACGGAATCGAACCGCCGACACGCGCATTTTCAATGCGCTGCTCTACCGACTGAGCTACCAAGCCACTCAAATCGCTGAATGCGATGTCGTTAAAGAGGATTTGGGATTAATTGATCTCGAAAGAAAACGCAACCTACGAAATCCGAGTAGGGAGAATTTGCCTGAGGAGGATCAATGCGATGCCTCAGGCTTTTCTTCGTGAGGAGGCAGTGGGGCCTCAGGCTCTTCCGATTCGGTCGACTCTTCGGGCGGAGCCTCAGGGCGATTCGCAGTGAGGTCGGGAATCTGGATTTTCGCTTTTTTTGCCGCGGGTGTCCCCCCGTCCTCATCCGACGGCTCTTCCGCTGATCGCAGCCGTTCAGGGCGAGTCCCCGGCGAGTTCAGGTGTTGGAGGATTGCGTTCAACTCGGCGATCGTCACAGTCCGATAATCATAAGCCCTTCCGTGCTCGACGATCAGTTTCTCGATGAGCTTCAGGCGCCTAGAAATGGGTTCCCGCTGGGAAGCCGGTACGGTTTCAAATTGATCGACGTTCTTGAGGGTCTGCTTCTTCGGGGTCCGACTTCCTGCTGTGGGTTCGGGCTCCATGGCGGAATAAATTTCCCTGCCGGCCGTCTCCGTGGACTTTTTTTCCTGCAAATGGGCCCGAGTCTTCTTGGGAGGGGTAGCAAAGGACTGCGAATGCAGGATGAGGGTGAGCGATCCACTGAGGATTGCCCAAGCGATGACCCGAAATCCGGCCCGACTCATGAGTGGTTTCATTTGCTGGCTCCTAAGACGCACACGGCAGTCTTTTCCATCCAGCTTTTCGGCTCCCTCCGCCTCATTCTTGAGCTGGGCTCGCTGCGGCATGGGATTTTCGGGGTCAAAGCGTTGACAAGACTTCAGGGGTGCCCAATATACCGTGGAACGTTGAAGTTTCGCGGGATTCCCCCATTTCGGGGCTTCCCCCCTGGTAAAGTCCACTTCGAAAGAGGTGGGGTTGAATGGGAGCGAGGATCTCGGTGGGCTCAACGTCCCGGAGGAGACTGCGAAGGTCTTCGATCGATGGAACTTATTCCTAGTAATGGAGGTTAGAAACCATGCAAGTACGTCCACTGCACGATCGTGTTCTCGTGAAGCGTTTCAACGAAGAAGAGCGCACCAAAGGCGGGCTCTTTATCCCTGACACCGCAAAAGAAAAGCCGATCCAAGGCGAAATCATCGCTGTCGGTCAAGGCCGCATCGGTGAAGATGGAACAGTCCGTCCTCTCGATGTTAAAAAAGGCGATCGCGTTCTCTTCGGCAAATATGCCGGCACCGAGATCAAAGTTGAAGGCGAAGAGTTCTTGATGATGCGCGAGGAAGATATCCTCGGCGTCCTCATGACCTGATCCTGATTTCCCTACCTGTTAATAAGGAGACTTAAACATGTCCGCAAAAGAACTTCGTTTCTCTGAAGAAGCTCGCTCGGCCATCCTCAACGGCGTGAACATCCTCGCCGATGCAGTGAAGGTCACTCTCGGTCCAAAAGGCCGTAACGTTGTGATCGAAAAATCTTTCGGCGCTCCA
This sequence comes from Bacteriovoracaceae bacterium, assembly GCA_947500275.1. Lineage (GTDB taxonomy): Bacteria > Bdellovibrionota > UBA1018 > UBA1018 > UBA1018 > CANMSW01. The sequence goes on from CANMSW010000088.1 coordinate 5,784, forward strand.
AACGTCACCAAAGACGGCGTGACGGTCGCAAAGGAAATCGAACTTTCTGACAAGTTCGAAAACATGGGCGCTCAAATGGTCCGCGAAGTCGCTTCGAAGACCAACGACGATGCAGGGGACGGCACCACCACTGCGACTGTTCTTGCTCAAGCAATCTACCGCGAAGGCGCAAAGATTGTGGCTGCAGGCCACAACCCAATGGATATCAAGCGCGGGATCGACAAAGCGGTTATTGCCGTTATTGCCGAGATCAAAAAAATCGCAAAGCCAATCAAGGATCAGAAAGAAGTAGCTCAAGTCGGAACTATTTCTGCCAACAACGATCCAGAAATCGGCAAACTCCTCGCTGAAGCGATGGAAAAAGTCGGCAAAGAAGGCGTGATCACGGTTGAAGAAGCGAAGACCGCTGAAACCACCCTCGACGTCGTCGAAGGGATGCAATTCGACCGCGGCTACCTCTCTCCTTACTTCGTCACGAACTCGGAGAAGATGGAAGCTTCCCTCGATACCCCTTACATCCTGATCTATGAAAAGAAGATCAGCTCGATGAAGGACCTTCTTCCGGTTCTCGAGAAAGTCGTTCAACGCTCCAAGCCTCTCGTCATCATCGCTGAAGAAGTCGAAGGCGAAGCGTTGGCAACCCTCGTGGTCAATAAACTCCGTGGCACTCTCCAAGTCGCAGCTGTTAAGGCTCCTGGCTTCGGCGATCGCCGCAAAGAAATGCTCCAAGACATCGCTACTCTCACCGGTGGCCGTGTGATCTCGGAAGACCTCGGTCACAAACTCGAAGCAACTCGCCTCGAGGACCTCGGTACTGCGAAGAAAATCACGATCGACAAAGACAACACGACGATCGTCGATGGCGCAGGCAAAAAAGCCGACGTCGATGCTCGCGTGAAGACCCTCCGTGCTCAGATCGACGAAACCTCGTCTGACTACGATCGCGAGAAGCTCCAAGAGCGCCTTGCTAAACTCGTAGGCGGCGTGGCCGTCATCAACGTAGGTGCTGCTACCGAAGTTGAAATGAAAGAGAAGAAGGCTCGCGTGGAAGATGCCCTGAACGCGACCCGCGCAGCAGTTGAAGAAGGGATCGTCCCTGGCGGCGGTACCGCTCTTCTCCGCGGTGCAAAAGCTCTCGAGACGATGAAAGGTGCAACTCCAGGCGAACAAGCTGGATTGAACATCGTTCGCCGCGCTCTCGAAGAGCCTCTTCGTCAGATCGCAGGAAACGCAGGCTACGAAGGTTCGATCGTGGTCGACAAAGTGGTCAACAATCCGACCCCAGCTTGGGGCTTCAATGCTCTCACCGAGAAGTATGAAGACCTGATCGCTGCAGGCGTGATCGATCCTGCTAAAGTCAGCCGCTGCGCTCTTCAGAACGCAGCTTCTGTCGCAAGCCTCATGCTCACCACTGAAACTCTGATCGCAGAGAAGCCGAAGAAAGACTCGGCTCCTTCGATGGGCGCTCCAGGCGGAATGGGCGGCGGATTCGACATGTAATCCGGCCCACTCTGATGAGTTCCGATCAAACGGATCTGCTTGAGTGAAAAGTAAAAAGTCCCCGGTGCTTCGTGAGAGGCCCGGGGATTTTTGTTGTGCCGTAAAATTAAGAAAACGGACTTTTCAAGTTCGTTGGCCCGTGTTGAGAGAAAGATATGAAAGCCCTTTCTCAGTTGGCGGTGGTTTCAGTTTTAATTTCGGCTCTGGCGTCGTCCTCATGCAACTCTTCAAGTGATTCGGAGAGCGCGTCTGGCGGCACGAATCATCCTTTTGAGGGCACTTGGAGCGGGACCGTCAATTGTGATGCGACAGTCAATGACAACGGGTCTGAGTCGAGCGAATCCGGACCCTCCTCCCTGTCCTTCGTCTTCGACGATTCCGGGGATATGGTACTCGTCCTGGGAGGAAGTAATCGGTCGCTCGAAGAGCAGGGCCAGGAAATCACGACTCAGGAAAGTGACGGGAGCATCCTCGTTACGACTGTGAATGTGCGCACTGTTTCTGACTCCGCCGTGAGTTATACGGTGGGTTCCGTTTCCGATAAAACTCAGGCTGATTCGAGCAGTAACTTCTCGATCCAAGCCATTCAATCGTCCGCAGTGCAAATGACTCTTGGCTCAGACACCAGCAAGGCCACTGTGACGTTTTCCAGCGAGAGCGACGAAACCACTACTTTTTCGTCCTCGTTTGGAGGGGGCGTAACGCAAAAGCTCACCCAAGTGACATGCACGGGTGAGCTTTCGAAAAGTCGCTGATTCTTAAAGTCAGAAACCGGGGAGTTAGTCTGCGCAGACCGACGCAGCGGTAGCCGTGGTGAAGGTCGCCAAGGCTGTATCGGTGAAGCGGGGGAAAGGGCATACGGATTCGCCGTTTTCTTCCAGCGCCAAAGAGACGGTAGCCTGGGAGAGGGTACTCGTGCTCGTTCCTAGGGAGTCCCCGGCGACGATCGAATCACCGGCCCTGACATTCCCGAGTGCAGTCATGCCACTCACGGTCACGTTAAAGCGCGCATTTGCTCGAATCGTGACCTGCATATTACCCGAAGTAGAGAGCGTAGAAGTGACTAATCCTGAAACGGGTGCGGTCACAGTCGCCGATGTCCCAACCAACGTTAAAGTCCAAGTCAGCTTTCGATTCGACTCACTATAGCCTGCCGAAAGTGTCCCAGTAGAAGAGAAGGGAAGCTCCATCGCAATCGTTTCTTGAGACGAGTCAATCAAGCTCAAAGGATCA